>JBGRQB010000056.1:0-22935 GCA_041725875.1 Rhodothermaceae bacterium | reverse complement strand
CTCAAATGCACGTAACGCTGCACACCATCAGCTTCTTTTCTTACTACAAGTGTCATTTTACCGTGAGTTTTTAATCCGACCAATCCGTAAACAACGTGTACACCTGCTTTTTCAAGTTCACGCGCCCAGAAGATATTATTCTCTTCATCAAAGCGTGCTTTTAATTCAACCAGAACCGCGACCTGTTTTTTTCGCTCGGCGGCTTCTATCAGACTTTTTACAATCGGGGAGTTTGGCCCGATTCGGTATAGAGTCTGCTTAATTGCCAGTACATCCGGGTCCTGAGTAGCTTCTTTAATAAAATCGATAACAGGAGCAAAAGATTCATAAGGATGATGAACCAGAATATCCTGATTTTTTATTTTGGAGAAAATAGTTCCTTCCTCTTCAAAAACAGGAGCAGTGACAGGATGAAACGGTTTCTCTTTAAGATGCGGAAACGGCAGGGAATAAAGCTTCATCACGGAACTCATCCCAAGCGGTCCGTTTGAAATATGAATTTCATCCCGGGAAATCTGAAGATTTTCAGAAAGAGTGTTTATCATAAATTCCGGCATATCTTTTTCAATTTCAAGACGAACAACCGAGCCAAATTTTCTCTGCTTTATATTTGCTTCAATAATTTGCAGCAAATCATCAGCTTCATCTTCCTGAATTTCCATATCTGTATTTCTGATTATACGGAAACGATGTGCTTCGAAAATTTCCATTCCGGGGAAAAGTGATTCAAGATTATCTCCGATAAGATCACCCATCCAGATAAAACGTGCGCTGCTTTCGTCGCTGTTTTTTCTTTTTCTTCTCGATTTAACAATGTTTTCAACTCTGATAAGTCGGGGAAGAATACTTGGAATTTTCACCCTTGCAAAATGTTCTTCGCCATTTGGTTTTTTAACAACAATTGCAAAGCTCAGACTCAAATTAGATATATATGGAAAAGGTCTTCCCGGATCAAAAGCAAGCGGGGTAAGCACAGGAAAAATTTCTTCGTTAAAATAATCTTTTAATGCTGCTTGTTCACTCTTTGTTAATTCAGACATTTTATGAATGAAAATATTATTATCCTTTAACTCAGGGACAATTGTTTTATCCCAGTAGGTATAAATTTTTTCAAGCATTGGATTTACTTCACTCTCAATCAGCTTGATTTCCTGATAAGGATTCAGTCCGTCAATCTTTTCTTCAATTGCGTTGGCTCTTATCTGGTCTTTTAATCCGGAAACCCTGATCATATAAAATTCATCTAGATTAGATGAAAAAATAGAGATAAATTTTATTCTGTCAAGAAGCGGAAGTTCAGGATTTAGTGCTTCTTCCATAACTCTGCGGTTAAACTCAAGCCAGCTTAGTTCGCGGTTAAAAAAGAATTCCGGGTTATTATATTTTTCTAAAATGTCTTTATTAAGCATACTAGTCTCAAATTATTTACTTACAGCAGTCAGATTTTACAGCAGATGAAAAATTATCAAGATCATAATTAATTTTTGTATCAGGCATTTTTATTCTTCTTAAAGTCACACCGGCTTTCTCAAAAAAATCTTCTGCCTTAGTATCGTGGTAATCGGAAAAAATTACAATCTCACTTATTCCCGCACCAATTAATGCTTTTGCGCAGTTGGTACAAGGCATATTTGTAACATAAGCAGTTGCGCCTTTGGTGCTGATACCGTGAATTGAGCACTGAATAATTGCATTCATCTCAGCGTGAATTGTACGAATGCAGTGGTTTTCTACTACCAGACAACCAACATCTTCACAATGGTCGTCACCCGGAATTGAACCGTTATAACCTGTTGATAAAATTCTTTTATCTCTAACCAAAACACATCCGCAGTGCATTCTCGGACAAGTAGATCTTTCAGATACAAGCATGGCAAGTTTCAGGAAGTAAGTGTCCCAGGAGGGGCGGTGCATATTTTCAGCCATAATAAACCTTATATAATCTTAAAATGGTAAATATGTAAAATAACCTATATATTAAAAGAATCAAAAATAAAATAATTCCTAAAGATTAAATTTTTGCTAAAACAGGAAATCGTGTGAAACTTAAAGCTTTTGTTAACGGAAAAATTTATACTGCTACGGCAAAAAAGAAATGGGCAGATACAATAGTAATTTCAGGAAATAAAATAGTTTATGCTGGTAAAGCAAAAGATTGCGCAAAACTGATAAAAGCTTGTAATGAAATTATTGATTTGAAAGGAAAACTTGTTGTACCCGGATTTATTGATTGTCATACTCACTTTGCCATTGGCGGGTTTTCACTGTTAAATATAGATTATTCGCAAGTTAGTTCCAAAGAGGAGTTTATAGAATTAACCAAAGATTACATTTCCCAAAATGATTCTGAATGGATTCAGGGAGGAAACTGGAACAACGATTTTTTTATTAAAAATGAAATACCTCATAAAAACTGGGTCGATTCATTTTCTGAAAATATTCCTCTGTTTGTTACCCGTTCCGATTTACATATGGGACTCGCAAACTCAAAAACCCTTGCTCTTGCCGGCATCGATAAAAATACACCAGATCCGGAAGGTGGCAAAATTATAAGAGATGAAAATGGCGAACCTACCGGTATTCTTAAAGATAATGCAATGAAACTGATTTATGCTCTTCTGAATGAACCTTCTAAAGATGATTATAGAAAAGCTGTCGATCTGGCACTTGAATGTGCTGGGAAAAATGGTGTGACCAGTGTCCACGATATTATTTTTAATTCAGGTTCAAATGCGTTTGATACTTATCAGGATCACGAAAAACTTACCTGTCGGATTAACCTTGTATTTCCTTTAACAAATTATAAAGAGTTCAAAAAATTAGGAATCAAAAATAATCTTGGAAACGAATATTTAAAACTTGGTTCGCTTAAAACATTTGCCGATGGCTCACTTGGTTCAAACACAGCCTGGTTTTACAATAGCTATAAAGACAGCGAAAATGATTTTGGTCTGCCAATGGAAGAACTTAAAACCGGCGAATTAAAAGCAAGCGCAATGGAAGCGGATCTTAACCAGAATCAGCTTGTAGTTCATGCAATTGGTGACAGGGCAGTCTCTGAAGTTATTGATATCATTGAAGAGATTATAGAAAAAAATCCTGAATGGGATCGTCGTCCGCGAATAGAACATGTACAGCATCTAAAAGAAAAGGATTTGAAACGATTAAGTGAAAACGGCATTATCGCATCAATTCAACCTCAGCATTTATATGACGATGGTGTATGGATAAACAATAAAATAAAGGCAGAACATTTGAAAGATGCTTTCAGGTTAAATTCATTGCTGGAAAACAAAGTTAATATCTGTTTTGGTAGTGACTGGACAGTTGTACCGCTTGAGCCGTTAATGGGTATTTATACTGCGGTTACAAGAAAACTTAAAAACAGTGAAGCAAAACCATTTAACCCGGAAGAGAAAATTTCGGTGGAGGAAGCGGTAAAAGCATATACTTCTTACGCAGCATATTCTTCTTTTGAAGAAAATATAAAAGGATCAATTGAAGAAGGAAAACTTGCTGATTTTATTGTTTTAAGTGATGATATTTTTGAAATTGAACCTGAACAAATTAAAAATACAAATGTGATAATGACCGTAATGGATGGTAATATTATTTTTGATAACGATTTTGTAAAAAATGGAGTGGTTAGTTAATGCAGTTTTTATCTGATTTGTTTAATTCTTCAGAGTTTCTCTTTTTGTTTCATCTGATTGTAATAGGTGTTTTTGTTTTCCTTTTTAATAAAGTCAATCAAAAAAAGAACCGTCTTCTCAAAGAAAACTTCAAACTTAAACAAAAAGAAATTGAAGAGAATGATTCCCCGGAAGATAAAAATGAACTTCTGAAAATTCTTACTCACGATCTTAAAAACCCTATCAGTGCGCTGAAAGGTTCTGCAATGCTTATTCAAAGTGATCCGGAAGATGTGGATTCTACAAGAGAGCTTGCAAAAATGATTGTTGAAGCAGCAGATGAAGTTACTGAACGATTAGGACAATTTCTTGATATGCAGGAAGTTGATGATGTGAAATATGAGTTGAATAAAGGAGAAGTTAACATAACCAAGCTGCTTGAAAAAATTGTTGAAATTAACAAACCGCAGGCAGAAGCAAAACAGCAGATTCTAGTTTATAAAAAGGAAAATGAAACTGATTTTATTATAAATGCAGATGAGCAAAAACTTATAGCCGCTGTTGATAACATAATAAATAACGCCATCAAGTATTCTCCTCTGGAAAAGGAAATTAATATAAATCTGGAAAGAAAAAACGGAAAAGCTCTTATCCAGATAAAAGATGAAGGCCCGGGGTTTTCTGAAAAAGATCTTCAACAGGCATTCGGGAAGTTTAAAAGATTATCTGCTCGTCCAACAGGCGGAGAACTTTCCAGCGGACTGGGATTGTTTATTGTAAAACGAATTATTGAACTGCACGACGGCAGAGTTTGGATTGAAAGTGAAAAGGGAGCCGGGAGTTCTTTCTATATAGAGGTTTAAAAATCGACTGCCAAGGCAGAGGGCACAACCTTGGCAGTAGGAATGATTATATAGAAAGGAGGGCTTATTGAAATATGTATTTCTAATAAGCAACTATAAGATATAAATTATTAATCCATTTGTCAATAAACATCGAGCTAAAAAATTTATAATTCTTTAAACCGCACTTTTGAATCAAAAAAACATTTTTAGTCTTTATGAAAAAGAATCTGAAACGTTGTTCCTTTTCCCGGATGTGACGATTTAATGCTGATTTTACCTTTATGATATTCGTCAATTATTCTTTTGGCTAAACTTAATCCTAATCCCCAGCCACGTTTTTTTGTACTGTAGCCCGGTTTAAAAACATCTGCTTTTTTCTTTGCTTCAATTCCTTTTCCGTTATCCCGGACTTCCAGAATTACATTTTTATTATTCTCTTCCAAAGAAAAACAAACTTCACCCTGTTTATGTTCAATTGCATCAAGGGCATTTTTTGTAAGGTTTTCAAGCACCCACTCAAACAGATCTGCATTAATGTTAGCGTGAATATTTGAATTACCTTTTATATGAATTTTAACATCCTTTTCAAGATGAGGCAAACGCTTTTGGAAATATATTATTACCTTCTGAATAATGGAGAAGAGGTTTTCTTCTTTCAGCTTTGGCTGAGAACCTATTTTGGAAAATCTTTGCGCAACTTTATTTAAGCGTGTCAGATCTGTGTTTATTTCTTCTGCAACGTTTAATACTTTAGTAGGATCTTTATGACTCAATTTCAGATATTCATACCAGCCCATTAAACTGGATATAGGCGTTCCGAGCTGATGAGCAGTTTCTTTTGACATTCCGACCCATATATTGCTTTGTTCACTTTTTCTGATGTGACTAAAACTTAAATAAGCAATCAGGATAAAAAACAGAGCAAATAAAATCTGAAAATAAGGGAAGTAGCGAATCTGTTTTACAAGATCTGAATCACCGTAATATATTTTTGAAATAATATTTTTTTCACCATTAATAGTAATAGTTACCAATAACGGCGGATTTGTTGCTTTTAGTTCGTTAAAGCTTTCTAAAAGAACTTTACGTTTTTCAGTTGTTGATAAGGTAGAATCTATGTCAATGTTTTTATAGGTTCCGTCAAGAGTAACATGATCGTGCACATCAGTAACAATAAGAGGGAATTCAATTTTTTGAATTACATTTTCAAGGATAAAGTTAAACTCGGAGCTGGCTCCTTCTGTGCCGATTAAATATTCGTATGATTTTGTATAGAGTTCAACAAGTTTTTTCTCCTTTGTCTGCAGCTTTTCAACCAGATTCTGAGTGTAGATCAAAGATCCGATTGAAATGATTGATCCCATTAAGACAAGCAATATTTTTATGTTCAGACTTTTCGACATAGAATTTCCTTTAATATTTAAAACAAAGGCAGCAACTTCACTTTTCTAAAAGTAATAAACCTTTTACCTAGAAAAAAGGGAAGAATTGCTGCCGTCAAAAATCAAAATAAATCTGATTTACAGCTCTATGGTTTCAACTCTTTTTGGTCCTACTGAAACAATAGAGATCTCAAAACCGCAATGTTCGGCAATAAATGAAAGATAATCTTTTGCATTTTGCGGTAAATCTTCATAAGATCTGATGTGAGAAATATCAGATTTCCATCCGGGAAGTGTTTGATAAATCGGTTCAATATTTTCAAGAACTTTTACATCAGAAGGGAATGTTTTTAATTCTTTTCCGTTGTATTTGTAACCGGTACAAACATTGATTTCGTCAAATTCGCTTAACACATCAAGTTTTGTAACAGCAACTCTTTCAATTCCGTTTATCATTCTTGAGTAATTCATTAAGAAAGCATCAAACCAGCCAACTCTTCTTGGGCGACCGGTAGTGGCGCCAAATTCAGCACCTATTTTTCTCAACTGTTCGGCAACTTCACCTTCAAGTTCTGTTGGGAAAGGACCATTACCAACTCTTGTTGTATATGCTTTCACAATACCTATAACGGAAGTAATTTTTGTAGGTGCAATTCCTGCTCCGGTACAAGCTCCGCCGGCTGTTGGATTTGAAGAAGTTACAAACGGGTAAGTTCCAAAATCTATATCAAGAAGTGCTCCCTGAGCTCCTTCAAGTAAAACAGATTTATTCTGTTCAATTGCTTTGTTAAGGAAAGTAGGAATATCTTTGATATACTTATCGATCTTTTTATCAAACTCAAGATATTCTTCAACAATTTCATCAACATTTAATTCCTGATGACCAAAAACTTTCTTAATAAGGTCATTCTTTTCATTTACGTTATCACGTATTTTTCTTTCGAGCTCTTCTTTATCAAGTAAATCGGAAATTCTTATTCCTTTTCTGGAATATTTATCATAATAGCAGGGCCCGATTCCTCGTCCGGTCGTTCCAATCTTATTTGAATCGGATTTACTTTGTTCATTTAAGGAATCCAGGAGTTTATGGTAAGGCATAATCAGGTGTGCGTTCTGACTGATAAACAATCTGCCTTCAGTTTTAATTCCGTGATTTTCCAAAAATTCAATTTCTTCCAAAAGTGCTTTAGGGTCAATTACAACACCGTTACCAATAACACAATCAACACCTTCGCGTAAAATTCCTGAAGGAATAAGATGCAAAACATATTGTTTTTCGCCTATCATAATTGTGTGGCCGGCATTAGCACCGCCCTGGTATCTTACAACAATATCATAATTGGTACTCAGGATATCTACAATTTTTCCTTTTCCTTCGTCACCCCATTGGCTGCCAACCAAAATTGACACACTCATAACTTTCTCCTGATAAATTAAAGAGTCTAAACAAAAAAAACTCCGAATATTAAATATCCGGAGTTAAAAATAAACTTTGGTATTTAATAATCTATTTACTTATAACTTTCTACAGCTGCATCTACAGTTTCAAAGTTTTCAAAAATAGTTATTAACTTAGTTATTACTAACAAACTGTTAATTTTTTCAGTTGCTCTTGCTAATTTAAGATGGCCTTCACCATTTTTCATTGTAGTGAAACCGCTTATTAACATTCCGAGACCAGAACTGTTCATAAATTTTACGTCAGCCAGATCAACAATAATATTCTTCTTACCATCGTCCAACAGTTCATGCAATGTAGAGTTGAATTCCTGAGCTTCTGGTCCGCCCATCACATTTCCTTTTAATTCAATTACAACTGCATTATACTTTTCAACAGTTTTGATTTTCATAAATTCTCCCGATAAATTTATAAACCAATTTACATAGTTACGCTTTTTTAGTCAAGAATTAATAAATTAATTCTTAAGTTTAGTATGCTAATATACACATATTTATTTATATTAGTTGCAAGTTATAGAAAGTTACTTTAAAAACAAAGCAACTATTTTAACTTAAACTTCAATGATTTAATTTTATTGGAACTTTAAATTAAGATATATCGTCTAAAATACCGGATATTTTAATATGAGTGAAGCGAAAAAGGAAGAAACTGCAAATTTGGACGAAGATTTTTTGCTTATCGAGAGATTTAACAGCGGCGAAGAAGCTGCTTTTAGCAAATTGGTAATTAAGCATAAAGACAAAGTAAGAAACCTGGTGTTTTTAACTTTGGGAGATTCTGAATTTGTAGATGATATTTCGCAAGATGTATTTATAAGCATTTATCATAAACTGGG
This sequence comes from Rhodothermaceae bacterium, assembly GCA_041725875.1. GTDB lineage: Bacteria > Bacteroidota > Ignavibacteria > Ignavibacteriales > Melioribacteraceae > JBGRQB01. Next base: position 14,779 of record JBGRQB010000056.1, on the reverse strand, counting down.
GGAGTTTAGATTTCAGTCTAAATTTACAACCTGGTTATACAGAATTACAGTTAATAAGTGTCGCGATTATCTGCGTAAAAAAAGAGTTCGCAGCATCTTTGTTCCTATCAAGGATACTGATAAGGAACCAGTTGCAAAATCGCGAAATGAAAATCTGGATATTCCGCATCTTGTAAGAAATGCAATTAACAAACTTCCGGAAAAATTGAGAACGCCGCTCATTTTAAGAGATATTGATGGTTTCAGCTACAAAGAAATTGCCGATCAGATGGGATGTGAAGTTGGAACTGTAAAATCTCGAATTTTCAGGGCTCGCGAAAGCTTGAAAGTTTTACTTGAGCCTTATCAAAAAGAATTAAACGGTTAGAAAATGAATAATTCCGGTTCAAATAACGAGTCCAGACTGCTAAAAACTTATATGCCGGCAGCTGCATTATTGATTGTTACTGTTACTGTTATGATTTATTTCAAAAATACCCAGGACAGCGGCTATAATATTTTTCATCAGGGAGAGACTCTTCTCGAAAGATTTTACTCCAAAAATCTCAAACCACTTTTCCATTCCAAAGAAGAATTATCAAACGAAGATTTGATAAACTTTGCATTTAACAACAACCTGCCTGTTGCAGAAGATAAAGTCCTGTTTATTAAAGATAACCCGGAAAAGGGAAAAGAGCTTGGTATTAAAGATGCAATTCTAAACAGAAATACCAACAATTATGAAAAGTTTATTAATCTTTACTGCAAAGATGAAAAAAGTAAAGCCAGTGTGGATTCTGTTTTAGATTTTTACAGAGCCGATTTAACCGCATCTGTTCTTGTAAGTGAAAATGAAGCAGTTGTTGTTGATGAAGCAATTTTAAAGATGAACAAAAATCTGAAAATGGAATTGCTTGAATCTGCGCGACTCTCTTCAAGAGGGGAAATTTATAACTGGGAAAAAGAGAAACTTAAAAACCATCTGAAGTTTGCTGAAAAAGATGATACAAAACTGGTGTTTTTAACTCCTGACACAGTTTTTATGAAAGATTACAAGTTTGACAAAGTAAAAATGGCAAAAATGCTGGAAGTTGAAAAGACTGACTTTGAAAAACAAAATTTCAACGATATGATAGTTCCGGTTCTGACTGAAACTCCTGTCGCTGATGCCCGTCCAATTAAAGAATTTATGATCGATAAAAAGAAAATAAGTGCGATTATTGAATCTGAAAATAAAAAAATATTTAACTTAAGAGACTCCCTGATGAATATGTCAATTTCATTTAATAAAGCTTCGGCAGGTAAATTGGGGAAACTCAAGATAGATATAAACGGAGCCGGTGAAAATATTGATTTTGAATTTAATTTTGATGAATTGGGTGAGTTTATATTTCAGACTATAAATGCAGTTGGCGAACATTCTGCCCAGAACTGGCAGCAGTTTGGATTAAAAATAGATTCTGCGGCAAAAATATATGAACAAAATGTACTTGATTCGTTAATTAAGATGTCGGTCAAAAAAAATAAAACTCAACTAAAGAGAAAAATTAGAAAAAAATCCAAATAACACGAGTATTACTGATTTATGCAGATGCCTTTCCAGAAATATAGCAAAATGCGAAAACTGGAGAATGCTATTTTTATTTTATTAATTCTTTTAATTTATAAAATAGTTTTTCCGCTGTCGGAATCGATGATAATTAATTTTCTTTCCGGTACGCTAATTTTTTCTTCTGTTTATTTTTTCACTCTTTATCTTGAAGAAGTACTGGGTGAAAAAGTCAAAAAACCGCTCTCTCTGGTTCTTAATCTCGGAGTTTGCGGAGCAATCGTTTTCTTTCTGGTAGCTGTTTCCAGTTACTTTGGCGAAGGTGATGCTGCAGCTTTTGCCGGAAATGTTTTTATTTTTCTGATGGTTCAAATCCTTCTCGTTATTTTGATTTTTTCCTCTGCATTTATCTTAGCTGCATTTAAACAGCTTTTCTTTTTGGGTCAGAAGAGGAGTCCGGAAAAAATTTATCTGACAATGATTTTATTTATCATTTTGGCGTGTATTTCCAAATTTGTTCATAAATATGAACCGGAACTTGAATTTCCGTTTCATACATTTTTATCAATGGCAATTGTGTTTATTTCCATAAATTCAATTAGAGTTTCCTGGATTGCGTTTTTAACAAAACGTCAAAAACTTTTACTGCTTGTTTTATCTGTCGGGTTGTCAATTCTTTTTGGAATAAATTCAGCTTTGTTTTTCCAAGACGGGTTTATAAGTCAGTCACTCGAATTATATATTCCAGGAGCTGAGGTTTTTAGTCTGCTTGTAATGCTTTACGGCGCAATCTATTTCACAGTTGTATTTTTCACAACTCTTTTTCATCTGCCAACTGCTGAGGCTTTTGACAGAAAAGCTGAAGAACTTTCCTCGTTTCTTGATTTAAGTAATCTTATCACTCAGGTGTTTGATTTTAAAGAATTGGGAGAAACCGTAGTTGAAACAACTATCAGAGTTTGTAATTCAGATGCAGCCTGGCTTGTAGCAAATAATGATGGCGAACTTGAACTAATTTCTGCTAAAAATATTGGTTATGTTGAAGCTGAGCACGTTTCAAGATCGATAATTGATGAAAATGAATCTACACTCAGACATTTACTTTCGTTTACAAAAAACAATATAAAATTTTCGCATAGAACCGATGTTATTAATTCATCACTTCATACTTTTGTTGTTGCACCTCTTTTAACTCACAAAGCAATAAGAGGATATTTATTTGCTGCGCGCAAAGAAGCAACTCCGTTTGATGAAGATGATCAGAAAACAATAATGTCTTATGCAGATTATGCTGCTCTTACACTGGAAAATGCAAAATTAATTGAAGAATCTCTGGAAAAAGAGCGTCTGGAAAAAGAACTTGATGTTGCCAGAGAGGTTCAGCATAAGATTATCCCAATTAAAACTCCGCAATATGATAATCTTGAAACATCGGCCTGCTTTATACCTGCTTTTGAAGTTGGAGGAGATTATTACGATTTCTTTGAACTTCCGGATGAAAAACTAGGGTTCGTAATTGCAGATGTTTCAGGTAAAGGAATTTCAGCTGCATTTGTTATGGCTGAGGTTAAAGGTGTGTTTGAAACTGTTTCCGGTTTGCTTGACAGTCCGAAAGAAGTTTTAATTCAGGCAAACAGAATTTTGAATAAGAGTCTGGACAAAAAAACATTTGTAACTGCAATTTACGGTGTTTTTGACAGAAAAAAAGGAACGCTTCGTTTTGCAAGATGCGGGCATCCGCCTTTGCTAAATTTGCGTGACGGAAAGATTGAATATGCCCAACCTAACGGGTTGGGACTCGGACTTGATTTTGGGAAAACATTTAACCGTACAATAGAAGAGCAGGAATTAAAACTGCAGAACGATGATACAATTGTTATTTATACAGACGGAATCACTGAAGCCAAGAACTCAGAAATGGATGATTTTGGCGAACAGAAGCTTGAAGATGTAATTTTAGCAAAAAATAACGGAAGCATTGATTCCCTTGCAAATGAGATTATGAGTGCTGTAAGCTGCTATCAAAAAGATACTAATCAGCACGATGATATAACACTGGTAGTATTTAAATGGAAAAATATTAATAATAAAGCTGGAGAAATAAATGACTGAATTTAAGGTCTCTGTACGCGCCGAATCGGGTGATGTAAGGGTTATTGACCTTAATGGTTATCTGGATGCGCATACTGCTCCTGAACTGGAAACTGCATTCGATAGCCTGATTAATGAGAAAAATTATCGTGTAGTTGTGAATTTTAAAGATCTGACATACATAAGTAGTGCGGGTCTTGGTGTATTTATGGCATTTGTTGAACCAATGAGGGAAAATGAAGGCGATATCAAATTTTCTAACATGACAGAAAATGTTTACAATATTTTCGATTTACTTGGTTTTCCTATGTTATACGAATTTTACAATGACGAAAGAGAAGCAATAGACAAGTACAACCAAAAAGGTGATTCTGAAAGTGAAAAAGTTTAATAAAGAACTTAAAATAATCAGTGCCACAGATAACCTTTCGCTTGTTCGCGATTTCACTAAAGCAGCAGCCGAAGAGAGCGGTTTTGCAAACGATGTAGTTGCAAAAATAGTTCTGGCGGTTGATGAAGCGTGTACAAATATTATCAAGCATGCTTATAAATACTCTGTTGAGGGAGAAATTGTAATTAATGCCTCTTTGGAAAATCAAAAATTTACAATTACTCTTACCGATTCCGGCGGACATTTTGATGCCCGTAAAGTTCCGGAACCCGATCTTGAAAAGTATGCTAAAGAAAGGAAAGTGGGGGGATTAGGTATGTTCTTAATGAAAAAACTAATGGACGAAGTAACATACCATAATCTTGACGGTGACAGCAACCAGGTAATAATGGTTAAATATATATGATTATTGAACAAAATAACGCAGCCCTGAGAAATCTTTCGGCACTGGTAGATTTTAGTAAATTGATTAACTCAAATCTGGAACTGGATTTTACGCTTAACAATTTACTGCTTACCTGTTTTGGTAAATTTTTTGCCACCAGAGGTTTAATTGCCCTGTTTAACGAAAATGCAGGTCTGGAAATTAAAGCCAGTAAGGGAATAAATGATCAGGTGCTTCAGAACTTCAAAGAAAAAGTTAAAACCGATAATTCATCTGAAACACTGGACGCTTTTTTGAAAGAGAACCACTTTGTTGTGATGAAAGAGATAATCACTTCGGATAATATCCGGGGATACATCTTTTTAGGTGAAAAGTTTAACAAACAAGATTACACCGAAGATGATCTCGATTTTCTCAGCACTATTTTGAATGTGGCCGCCACAGCAATTGAAAATTCAATAATGGTGGAAAAACTTCAAAAGGTTAATCGCGATTTGGATGGAAAGGTTAATCAACTTAGCTCGCTGTTTGATTTGAGTAAAGAATTCAGCGGAATTCTTGAAGAGAAAATGGTGGGTAAACTGGTTGTATTTTCCTTAATCGGACAATTAATGGTTTCGAAGTTTGCGATTTTGAAATTCAATAGTAATTCTGCCGAGTTTATCGATTGTAAATTCGACAGACAAAAACTTGAGGAATTGTGTGAGAGTTACGAACTCAAAACAATTTCCAAACCTCTTAATAAAGATGAAATTAAAGACTATTCTGCCGAGCTGAATGATCTGGGTATTTCTCTTGTAATTCCAATGCAGATAAAAGGCGTTACAAAAGGAATGATACTTCTTGGAGCCAGAATTAACGGACAGGAATATACAAATTCAGATATTGAATTTGTTTCCTCGGTTGGCAGTCTGGCAATTATTTCAATTGAAAATGCAAGATTATTTCAGGAAGCTCTTGAAAAAGAGAAGCTTGAAAAAGATCTTGAACTTGCAAGAAAAATACAGCAAAATCTTCTTCCCGGAACCTATCCGCAACTTGATAGTTTTGACATTGCCGCAATAAATCTTCCTGCTAGACAGGTAGGTGGAGATTATTACGATATTGTAAAGCTTGATGACAAACGAACCTTGTTTGCAATTGGAGATGTTTCAGGTAAAGGTGTTCAGGCTTCATTAATTATGGCAAACACACAGGCGTTTTTGAAATCGATCTGTAAACAGAGTTTATCCCTGGATGAAGCAACCAATCTTATGAACGACCTTATCTCCGAAAATACAAGCGGCGGTGGATTTGTAACATTTTTCTGGGGAATATTAAATGATGAAACAAACGAGCTTACTTACGTTAATGCCGGTCATAATCCTCCGTTGTTAATTCGTGACGGAAAAATTGAATTTCTGAAAAAGGGAGGAATGATTCTGGGTGTTATGGAAACTATTGTGCCATATATGAAAGAAACCGTAAAGCTGCAGCCTGGTGACGCTTTGGTGACTTTTACAGATGGAATTACCGAAGCAATGAATGTGGCTGAAGAAGAGTTTTCTGACGAACGTTTTGAAAAGTTTGCTCTTAAAATTGCAAAAAATACAGCACGCGAAATACTTGACCAGATTATTGAAACTGTAAGTGATTTTGCAAAAGGTGCTGAACAATCTGATGATATAACCTGTCTTGTTGTGAAAGTAAAATAATGAAAAGTTTAATCCAGATATATCGTAAACACCGCTATAAATTTATTACACCTGTGGCAATCACATTTACAATTCTAAATTTGATTACACTCTATTTTGTACTTGCCGTAAATGTTACTTCAAATGATGAATGTATCTGGCAAGTTGAAAGAGATAAAAGCGGTCTGGTAGAACTTGTTTTTACATCCGTGAAATTTAACGGTGTAACCTGGCAGGCTGGTATAAGAGATGGTGACAGATTAATTTCAATAAATGATTTTGATTTGCTCAGCGATATGCACGCTCAGGCAATTCTTAATAATATTCCGGCCGGAAATTATGCCAAATACAAAGTTGCAAGAAAAGATGAAGTTTTTGAAACCAAAGTTTATGTTAAAAAACTGATAGAGTATAATCTGCTGGCTGTCAGTCTGCTGGCATTGCTGTGGGTTGTTGTTGGTTATCTTGTAATTCGTTCTAAACCTGACGGATATACACAACGACTCTTTTTCAGAATTGGATTGATGTATACGCTCTATTCCCTCGTGGCTATATTGTTTGGTCCGGAAGGAAGTAATCCGGTCAGAAATGCAGGGATTTTACCTCTTGTTATACTGTTCTTTTATTATGTGGGACTCTCTTATCTGCCATTTGTGATTTCCCGGTTTTTTATGTTTTTCCCAAAAGAACTCTCTTTTGCTGCAAAAACAGGTGTTAGAAATACATTTATAGTTATTCCTACAATTATGCTCGTTGTTTTAATTATTTCGCAATTTCTTTTTATGGCTGATATTTCTCAAAGGGTAGGTGTTATAAGCAATCTGCTTCAACAGGGAATGCGCTTTCTTGTTGATCTGTCATTACTGGTTGGATTGATTTCACTCTTTTTCAGTTATATGAAATTAAAAACCAAAAGAGAACGAAATTCAATATTTCTGATTTTAATTTCATTTACAATCGGAGTTTTATCAATAGTTTATTTCAGATATATTGTTCAGATGATTGGAACTACCAAGTTTAACAATCCTGAATATTATCTTCCAATTGTATTTATTGCATTGATACCAATATCGTTCGGATATTCCATTTTCCGTTATTCGTTAATGGATGTAAGCGATGTTATAAAAAACACAATTATTTACGGTTCAGCCACGGTAACCATTGCCGGAATTTATTTCTTTGTGATTTATGTTTTAGGACAAAGTATCAGTACAATTGTAGAATCTGATTATCAGGGAGCAATTGCCGCAGCGATATTTATTTTATTTGCCATACTGTTTCAATCTACAAAAGATCGGTTCCAAAATATTCTTACTCAGAGATTTTATCCTGAACAGTTTATGTATCAGAAAGTTATTATGAAATTCAGTAACGAGATTGGTACAATTGTAGGACTTGATAAAATTCTCGATCATATGTATGAAACACTTGTTGATGCTTTAAAAATTAACAAGTTTGGTATCTTGCTTAAAAAAGATGACTGCTTTGAACTTGTACGTGAAAAGGGCTTTAAAAATAGAAATCTGCTTATGAATATTGATGAAGAAAAGCTCATTGGGTTCATAACAAAAAACAAAAAAAATAAATTACCGGGAGTTGTTGAAAGAGAAGAACTTGAAAATCTGTTTGATGAATCAATCGATTTGGTGAATGAAGAAATTTATACGCTTATTCCTCTTACTATAAACTCCAGAGTTATAGGTATTTTACTTTACGGATTAAAATTTTCCGGCTCCAGATTTTCCGGTAAAGATTTACGACTTTTGGAAACTGCTTCCAATCAGGCGACTGTTGCTATTGAAAATGCCAGACTCTACGAACAGGAAGCTGATAAACTTAAAATTGAACGAGATCTGGAAAACGCAAAAACAATTCAGGAAAGTTTATTACCGGCTGAACTGCCATACATTTCCGGGTTGGATATTTGCGGAACTATGATGCCTGCAATGCAGATTGGCGGAGACTATTACGATGTTATTAAAGCTTCAGATGATAAAATTTTTGTAATAGTGGGTGATGTTTCCGGCAAAGGATTTTCTGCGTCGTTTTATATGTCGCAGCTTCACACAATGATGCATCTTTTCTGTACAAAAGATAAATCACCAAAAGAAATCCTGAAAGAAGTTAATAAAAGAATTTACGAAACAATTGGTAAAAACTGGTTCATTACAATTTCGCTTGCTCTTTTTGATACAAAAGAAAAAACAATAAAATTTTGCAGAGCAGGTCATACACCATTAATGGTTGCTAACAATGGTTCCGTAGATTCATATATTCCCAAAGGAATTGGGGTAGGACTTGAAAAAGGGGACATCTTTAACATTACTCTTGAAGAAAAATGTTTCAACTATAATCCGGGTGATAAATTTGTGTTTTACTCAGATGGCATTACCGAAGAGATGAACGAACAGAATGAATTATTCGGTGAAGAAAGATTTGAGAAAATATTAACAGAAAATTCTTCCGAAAGAAGCAGAGACACTATGAAAAAGATTACTGCTTCCTTAAAAGAATTTAGAAATGGCGGTCAGCAAAACGACGACATAACATTAGTATTAGTTAAAGCTAACTAATACTAATTATCATCAGTGTTTAACGGGTGTGAGCAATTTTTAGGATCTCTGCAGCTTCCATAAATATTAAACGAATAAGATTCAAATGTAAAATCGAAATCGAGTCCGCCGCAAATTTCATCAATTACTTCTTTGATTTTGTCTGAGTGAAATTCAGTTATCTTTCCACAATTTGTACAAACTACATGGTCGTGATTTTCTTCGCCGAATTTTCTTTCGTAGCAGGTTCTGTTATCACCAAAATTTCTTTTTGCAATTAAACCACATTGTGAAATCAATTCCAGAGTGTTATAAACAGTTGCTCTGGAGACGTTAACATTACTGTTTCTCATTTCAATGTATAACTCATCGGCGCCAAAATGACCTTCGTAGGCAAGTGCGGCATCTAAAACTAAAAATCTTTCAGGAGTGATACGATTTTTTCCGTTTTTCAAAAAAGCTGTAAAAATTTCGTGCTCTTTGTTATTCTTCAAAATTAATCCTTTTTTAAAGTTTAGATTTAGTCTACATAATTTAATCAATAATTTTTAAACTAACAAAACGAAAAAACAAAAAGGTTATATAGTCTTTTTATTTTCAGATAAATAATTTAGATTTACTCAATCTAAATTATAAATTTTACCGGAGGTATGAAAATGGAAGTTGGAAAAAAGGCACCGGCCTTTACTTTGATTGACGACACCGGAGCAAAGGTATCGCTAAAAGATTTTAAGGGACAGAAAGTTGTAATTTATTTTTATCCTAAAGACAGCACTCCCGGATGTACTACAGAAGCTTGTGATTTCAGAGATAATCATCCTGAATTTGAAAAATTAAATACAGTGGTTCTTGGTATAAGTAAAGATTCACAGAAATCTCACCAGAGATTTAAGGAAAAGAATAATCTTCCTTTTCGTCTGCTTGTAGATGAAGAAATAGAAGTTGTACAAAAATATGGAGTCTGGCAGGAAAAAAAGATGGCCGGCAGAACATATATGGGAATTGTAAGAAGTACATTCATCATAGATGAAAACGGAAAAATTGAAAAAATATATCCCAAGGTAAAAGTTAAGGGACATATTGATGATATTTTGGAATACCTGAAGGAAAGTAAGTAAATGGTATATATAACAAGAAGAGAAACTTTTGCTGCTTCTCACAGATTATATAATCCTGATTTTTCATATGAGAAAAATATGGAAGTATATGGTAAATGCAGCAATCCGAACGGACACGGACACAATTACGTTTTAGAGGTGGTTGTTTGCGGCGAAGTGAATAAAGAAACCGGTTATTTGATCGATCTTAAAACATTGAAAAAAATTATTTTAGATCATGTTGTTGATAAACTGGATCATCAAAACCTAAATCTGGATGTAGATTTTCTAAAAGGAATTATTCCTTCTTCTGAAAATATTTGTATTGCAATCTGGAAACAGCTGGAAGATAAATTACCAGCCGGAGAACTTTATTCTGTTAAATTATATGAAACGCAAAACAACTATGTAGAATATAGAGGAGACAAGCATTGAATATAGAAAAAACCGAAGGACTTGTAACTTCATTGCTGACTGAAATTGGAGAAGATCCAAATAGAGAAGGATTAATAAAAACACCTCACAGGGTGGCAAAGGCTTATGAGTTTTTAACTCAGGGCTATAAACAAAATGTTGACGAAATCTTAAACGGTGCTATTTTTACTCAGAAGTATGATGAAATGGTGCTGGTTAAAGATATAGATTTTTTCAGTATGTGCGAACATCACATATTACCGTTTTTTGGAAAAATGCATGTTGCATATATTCCAAATGGTAAGGTTGTTGGTTTAAGCAAAATTCCTCGTCTGGTAGATATGTTTGCCAGAAGATTGCAAATTCAGGAAAGATTAACTCGTCAGGTTGCTGAAGTTATTCAGGAATACCTTGATCCGCTTGGTGTTGCAGTTGTTGCCGAAGCACAGCATATGTGTATGATGATGAGAGGCGTTGAAAAACAAAACTCAGTAACAACAACAAGTGCAATGTTAGGAGCTTTTCACGATGAACCAAGTGCAAGAGTTGAATTTCTTAATTTAACATCAAACAAATTACATTAATATTATGGAAAAAATTACCTGGATAACCGGAGCAGGCTCCGGAATTGGAAAAGCAATTGTTGAAAAACTATCTGAAGATAAAATGGCTATGGCAGTTTCCGGAAGAAGAGAAAATCTGCTTAAAGAGCTATCAGATGCTTTTCCGGCCGTATCTTCTTTTCCGCTGGATATAACCAGTAGTACAGACGTATTAAATACGTACAACAACATCAGCAAGCAGGGAGATGTTAGTTGTCTTGTTAATAATGCAGGCGCTGTTGATTTTAATCTGGTGGAAAAACAATCTGTAGAAAATATTGAAAAAATGATTTCCGTTAATTTGCTTGGAAGTATTTATACAATCAAATCGGTTCTGCCCGGTATGATTGAAAGAAAAGAAGGCACAATAATAAATATAATTTCTGTTGTGGCTGAAAAAATATTTCCTAACAGTGCAGCTTACACTGCGGCAAAGCTTGGTTTAATGGGGTTTCTTGATGTTATGCGCGAAGAAGTCAGAAAACATAATATAAAAGTTGTAAACATTTTACCCGGTGCAACAGCCACTCCTATCTGGGATGAAAAACTCAGAACCAAATTTGAAGAAAGAATGATGCGACCTGAAGATGTTGCTGAAACGATTTGGGGATTGTTAAAGTTAGAAGGGAGAGCCGTACCGGAAAAAGTTGTGCTCAGATCAGTATTTGGTGATTTATAGAAAAACCCCTTAACGGGGTTTTTATTTATGATCTGTTTTGTCTTTTCTGAAATTTCTGAGACTTTCCGCGCTTCATCGCTTTTTGCACGCGGTGCATTTTTTTACCCATTTGTAAAAATCTTTTCTTCCAGATTTTTTTCTGATCCGCATTCAATAACTTATAAACATCAAGCTTCATTTTTAATTTTGAATCTTTAATCTTTGCCTGCAAATCACTGTTAGCACGTGAAAGATTCAATAATTCATTTTCATCGAAATTATCATTAAGCATAAGCTTTTTAATTGCCAGACGATTTTTCTGCATTTCAGTTCTGATATCAACTGCATATTCCTGATGTTCAATTCTTAAAGTCTGAATTTTCTTAAGCTGATCGTCAGATAATTTCATTTCCTGACACATCTGTCCTTTTTTCCCTTGCATCATTCTGCCTTGTTGTGCAAAGAAGCTGCCTGTTAAAGCAACAAATAAAAATACTACTACTGCTTTTAATGTTATGTTTTTCATTTTTTCCTCCGTGGTTTTGGTTGAATTTGTCTGTTTGACACAGCAAACTGCAATTGGGTTTAAAATGCGGCGATTAAACCTTTTTGTTGTTATATTTGTCAAATGATTAAAACAATCGGATTTATGACAAAAACTGAAGAATTTGAAATAATAAAAGCGTTCATTCAGGGGGATGAATCAGCTTTTAACAAGATAGTACGGAAATACCAGCAGCAAATCTACTGGCAGGTTCGTAGAATGCTTGGATCTCACCTGGATGCTGACGAGGTAACTCAGGAAGTTTTAATCGTTCTTTATAAAAAACTGAATACTTTTAAATTTAATTCTGCTCTTTCAACCTGGATCTATAAAATTACATCAACAAGAACATTAAATTATATAAGAAAGCAGAAGTTAAGACAGTTTATCGGAATAGAAGATGAAAATGTAGCACAAATTTCCAATGGAAATGATATTGTTAAATCAGCTGAAGATAAAGAGAAATTGGAAATTTTAGAAAATGTTCTGCAAAAACTGCCGGTTAAGCAACGAGAAGTATTTATATATAGAAAATTTGATTCACTTACATACGAAGAGATCTCTGAAATTACAGGAAAATCTGTAGGCGGATTAAAAGCAAGTTATTTTAATGCAATTAAAAAAGTATCGGAGTTAATGGATGGAAAACTTTAAAAAAGAAATGGTTTTGATGTATTTGTCGGGGGAAATGACAGATATTGAAAAAAACAAATTTATCTCCGAATTAAACAGAGACAGTGAACTGGCAGATATATTTGAAAAAGAAAAAATAAAATTTGAACTGTTTGATGAAGCAAATGTGGAAACTTCGGAAGAATATTTCACAAATCTGCTTCCGAGAACAAGAGTAAAAATTGACGAAAAGGTGAATCGCAAAAGAAAAATGTTTGGGTTTGTTAAATTTGCCTTTCCGACAGTAATGCTGGTTGCAATCGGGTTAAATTTCATCAAGCTTGATAATAATACGGCTTTTGAAAATGCCCCTATATTTGCAGATACATCGAGTTACGATCTCTTAATTGATTCGGATGAATATTATCTTGACGATCTTATAGAAGAAGATTTAATTTCGTCTTCCAGTTTTTTGCAACTTGATGAAGAAATAAATACCAATCTGGTTTATCAGACCAGTGAAACAAATTTTACAGATATTTTTGACAGAGATAACTATCTCAATGAATTAAATGATTTTTCCGTCTCAACCGAAGAGATAGAAAAAATTTTGAAAACTATAGATTCTAAAGAAAGACTTTAGGAGTTTATGATGATTAAGAAGATAATCTTGTTTTTAATTATGACAGCAGTTTGCTTTGCTCAAGGCGGATTTGAAAGAAAAATGATGGATAATGAAAAAATTGAGCAGCTTATTAACAGCAAGCTCATTTCAGTCCTGAACCTTGATGAAAAGACCAGTTTACGCTTTTTTGCCCGAAGAACTGCTCATAAAAACAGAATGAAGGAACTTTCTAAAGAAAAAGACAGTATACTTCATGCTCTAAGAAAGCAAGTAAAAAACAAAGACGGAAGCTACTTTTCCACTATTGAAGCATCTTTAAACATTGAATCTGAAATTGTTGCCGAGCGAAACAGTTTTATTAAAGGTTTAAGTGATATTTTAACTGAAGAGCAAGTCGCATCTTTCATACTTTTTGAACGTCGGTTACGAAAGGAGGTCAGAAATTTGATAATGGGCCAAAGAAAAATGAGAAAGATGCATAAAAATATGCGCTAAAATTGGCTTAAATGACAATTATTATTCATCTTCCTGAATTTTGTTAAATAATTTATTGATTTTTAGCTGGATGACTCATATTTTTAGACCTGTTTTTTGCGGAAGTGGTGGAATTGGTAGACACGCTATCTTGAGGGGGTAGTGCTCGCTCGGGCGTACGGGTTCAAGTCCCGTCTTCCGCACCAGCTCTTTTTAATTAAATTAAGGTAGTAGGATGATGAAAAGAACATTATCAATATTTCTTATGACAGCAGTTATTTTTTGTGCTAACATCTTTGCACAAGAAATGAGTAATGATGTCAAGAAGTTGTATAATGCAGCTATTAAAGCTCAAAAGTCAGGAGACTTTGCCGGTGCTGTGGCAAAAATTGACGAAGCACTTAAATTAGAAAAACACCCAGAATTATTTTTCCGCAAAGGTGTTGCACTTCGAAAAAATAACAAACCAGAATTAGCAATTCAATCGTTTCAGGAAGCAATTAAATTAAAGCCAGAATATGATGCTGCCCATTTTTATATTGGATCTTCACTTTTTTCAGGAAAAAAATATGAAGATGCAATAGCTGCTTTTGAAAAAACAATGGAAGTGACAAAAAACAAGAAATACAAAAGAGCAGCAGAAAAAAACATCAAAAAATGTAAAGAAAAAATTGCTTACCCATTTGTTGTTGAAGGTAATACTTTAACAGGCGCTAGTAAATGGGATGCTGCTATTTCCAAATTCAAAAAAGCAAATGAAGTATTTCCGAGAGCTGATGCATTTGCTGGTTTAGCTAATGCTTACTATGAAAAAGGTGACTATGCAAGTTCAATTAAAAGTGCATCTGAGTCACTAAAACTTAACAAAAAGAAAAATGCCGCTGCCCATTTCTTCTTGGCTATGTCTTATAAAGCACAAAATAATGCTGCAAAAGCAAAAGAACATTTCTTAAAGTGTAAAAAAGACAAAAACTTCCGCCAGAGAGCAGAATACGAATTAAAAGAAATGAAATAAATTTTAGCCCCGATTGAATCGGGGCTTTTTTTATGTGTCTAGTCCTGAAAAAAGTTGACTAATTTTTAATAAAAACAGGACAGAGAAATGGAAAAAGAGAAATTAAGTTCCCCCCGAA
>JBGRQB010000055.1:0-22968 GCA_041725875.1 Rhodothermaceae bacterium | reverse complement strand
GACGGTGCTTTAATGGATGCAACACGGCGGATTTCCATACGGATGGATGAGTAGAATTTAAGTGCATTACCACCTGTTGTTGTTTCAGGATTTCCAAACATAACACCAATTTTACTACGAAGCTGGTTTGTAAAAATGACTGTTGTTTTAGATTTATTAATTGCCCCGGTAAGTTTTCTGAGCGCTTGTGACATAAGTCTGGCCTGAACACCCATTTGTGCATCACCCATATCACCTTCAAGCTCTGAGCGCGGAACAAGTGCGGCCACAGAGTCCACAATAATTATATCAAGAGCGTTACTTCTTACAAGTGTATCAACTATTTCAAGTGCCTGCTCGCCATAATCCGGCTGTGAAAGAAGAAGATTGTGAGTATCTACACCAAGTTTTTTTGCATAGCTTACATCAAGAGCATGTTCAACATCAATAAAAGCTGCCAGACCACCGGCTTTTTGCGCTTCTGCTAAAGCGTGCAGACAAACTGTTGTTTTACCTGATGATTCCGGTCCGTAAATTTCAATAATTCTGCCTCGAGGAAATCCGCCGACACCCAATGCACTATCTAAAGATATCGATCCGGTCGGAATCACTTCAACGTGATTAATTACCCCGTCGCCTAACTTCATTATGGAACCTTTTCCATATTCCTTTTCAATTGTGGAAATTGCATCTTCAAGAATTTTTAATCTGGCGTCTTTTTCTGCAGCCATATTTCCTCCGTTTATTTCAATTTAAAACTTTTAACTTTTTTATACACCGAACCTGTTTTGCGTAACTCACTTTTGTAGAGTGTTAGAGTTTCCGCTTTGAAAAAGAGATCGGAAATGTCAGAATCGATAAAATAGTTTATGCGGGTCATATCTTACCTGCCGCGCAACCTTAAAAAAGTGAGGTGCGACTTAAACTTTCTTTTCTCTTTTTTGAATCCGATTGTTTCCATTTCATCTTCAATTTCGTTCACTATTTTTATCAGTTGTTCACTATGTTTAAATCCAGCCCAAAGTATTTTTGGTGAATTATCTCTAAAGAACAATCCGAATTTACTAAAATTTAAATTAATATGTGAACTTTTGTTCACTACTTTTTCAATTTTTTCTAAAATAGTTTTTTCCAGACTTTCAGGTGTGTCGCCCAAAAATTTCAGTGTAATGTGTAATTTTTCTTTTGGTTCCCACTTTACCCTTTCGCAGGAACCATAAATTTCGTCTCTTATTTCAATAAACTCATCAAGCAAATCCTCCGGAATTTCCAGAGCAATAAACAATCTACTCGTCATAAGGAATTCCCAACAGATGCCTGCGCAGCATTTCAAGCGCCGCCTGAGAAGTTCTCTCTTTATTTCTTTTTCTTGTTCCGTTAAATCGGAATTCTTTTGCTGTACAGATTTTTTCGTCGCACAGACCAATATAAACTAACCCCACAGGTTTTCCGGGTGTATCTCCCGTAGGACCCATAATTCCGGATGCTGCAATACCAATATCGGTTCCGCTTATTGCACGAACGCCTTCTGCCATTTGTCTGGCAACTTCCAGACTAACAGCTCCGTACTGGTGAATAAAGTCTTCATCAACCTGAAGATGCTCGACTTTGGCTCCGTTGCTGTACGTAACCATAGCGCGTTCAAAATAACTGCTGGATCCGCTTACATCTGTAAGACGGGCACTAATTAATCCGCCTGTGCAGGATTCGGCAACAGAAATTGTGAGGTCTCTGTCAATAAGTAAACGACCCACAACATCTTCTATATTTTCATCATTGGTTCCGAAAATATATCTGCCTGCAAGTGCTCTTATTCGCTGTTCTACTTCAGTCTGGTTATTAAGCGCTTCACTTTCATCTTTTCCTTTGGTGGTAAGACGAAGTTTTACACCATACTGATTTGGCAAAAATGCCATTTTTGTATGACCCGAAAATTCTTCAATATCCCCAATTCTTTCAAAAAGAGTTGATTCAGGAATTCCGGTGGTAAGTATATTTTTTATTTTAATACATTCATTTTTGGGAGGACGAATTTCAATAATTCGCGGAATAACTTCATTTGTTAAAATACTTTTCATTTCAAACGGAACGCCCGGCATAGAAACGAGTATTTTGTTGTTCTTTTCAAACCACAAACCGGGAGCCGTGCCTTCGGAGTTTTTCAGAATAGTTGCACATTCAGGAACAAGTGCCTGATCTTGGTTTGCCTGTGTTACTTCTCTGCCTCTTCTGGCAAAAATTGCTTTTATGTTTTGCAGAGTTTCTTCATCTTTTACATAAGTTGTTTCGAAATATTCCACAAGGCATTTTTTTGTGATATCATCGTGAGTGGGGCCAAGACCGCCGGTCAACAGAATCATTTCCGCTTCGGAATTAAACGCATTATCAACAGCGTTAATTATTGCTTCGCGCGAATCGCCTACAACTGTGGTTGAAATAACTTTTGCCTGAATATCTGTAAGTTTCTCACCTATAAAGGCGGCATTTGTATTCAAGGTTTGTCCTATAAGTATTTCGTCACCAATAGTAATAAGATGTATTTTCATTAAATTTCTCTCGTAATCAAGATTTAGTTAGTAAAATATATGATAATATGCATAATAATGAAAGTGTAAATTCCAGAAGCAATATCATCCATCATAATACCCAATCCCCCCTTTAAATTTTCCAGTCTGTTAGCCGGCCAGGGTTTGGTAATATCGAGTATACGCCAAATAATAAATGCTGTGAGAATTAAAACAAATTCTTTTGGAACCAGAAACAGACTTATCCAGGTTCCGGCAAATTCATCAATTACACATTGTTTGGGATCTTTTCCGTAAAATTTGTCAAATTTGTCTGAGATAGAAATTCCCCAGACTGTAACAATCAAAATCAGGCCCAGATGAATTATCGGGGTTTCGAAGCCGGGAATAAGATAAATACCCAAAGCAACTAAACTTCCCATTGTTCCGGGGGCAAAAGGAACAAACCCTGAGTAGAATCCGGAACCAATAATTTTATCGATATTATTCAGTTTCAATTACAAATAACTGTTTTATTAGAAATCTGTTTTTATACAAATAAGTAAAACCGGTATAAAGTGTGAAGACCGTAATTAAAAGCATTGAATAGAAAATGCCAGTAGGGTCTGTTAAAACTGAAAATACTTCGGCATTGTTTGTGTAAAACGGCTCAATTGTCTGGAAGGTATACATAAGCAGCAAATAATAAAGGAATGCCATTTGTAAAAATGTTTTCCATTTTGCAGATCTGCTGGTTGCAAAAGCTCTTTTGTTAAAATCGGCATAAAGTCTTAATCCCGTAACAATAACATCGCGGATAACAATTGCAATTACCATCCACAGTTCCAGAACATCGAGCGCCACAAATGCAAAAAATGCAGTTGAGGTTAATATTTTATCGGCAAGAGGATCGAGAAACTTTCCCCATTCCGTGATGTAGTTAAATTTTCTGGCAAGCCAGCCATCGTACCAGTCGGTAATAGCTGCAATAATAAAGATAACAACAGAAATCTGTTTATAAATCGGATCTTCCATCAGAAAGAAAAACAGAAATACCGGAGTTAAAATTATTCTTAATACTGTAAGCTGATTTGGCAGAATCATAAACTAACTGTTAATCCTTAAATTTTCTTAAATACTCAAAATCGTACATTCCCGTGCTGTGACCGTCTTTCCAGATAATTTTTATTGCATAATTACCCACAGGGATAATTTTATCAATTGTTATCTGATCGCCGATATAAAGAGGAATATAGTTTTCGTCTCTTTCATCCTGCTCTTTTTTACAAAAAGCACAGGGACAATTATCCCTGAGATTAACAAGTTTTATCTTGCTCTCGGAATTATTGTCCCAATAAATTTTTAATGCTTCATCTTCAATTTTTATCTTAACGGGAACCATTAGTCGAGTCTTTCGCCAGATAATCTGTATAAAGCATCTATATATTTTTCTGAAGTATTTTTAATAACTTCTTCCGGAAGATCCGGAGCCGGCGGCTGGTTATTGAAGTTTATTGACTTCAGATAATCGCGTACATATTGTTTGTCGAAACTGCTCTGACTTTTACCTTTTTCGTAATCATCAGCAGGCCAGAAACGGGAACTGTCCGGCGTAAGTAATTCATCTATCAAAATTACTTTACCATCATAGTAACCAAATTCCATTTTTGTATCTGCAAGGATAATTCCTTTTTGTGCAGCATAATCAGAAGCTTTTTTGAAAATTTCCAAAGTAGCGGTTTTTATTTTGTTAAATGCTTCTTCGCCAATAATTTCAATTGCTTTTTCAGATGAAATATTTTCATCGTGATCACCAATATCGGCTTTGGTTGAAGGAGTGTAAATTGGTTCGGCAAGTTTTTCCGATTCAATTAATCCTTCAGGAAGTTTAATTCCGCAAACCATCCCTGTTTTCTGGTAATCTTTTAATCCGGATCCTGTAATATATCCTCTTACAATACTTTCAATTGGAATTAATTCACATTTTTTTACAAGCATGGATCTTCCGCGAAGAATATCTGCATATTCTTTACATTCTTCAGGGAACTCGTCAACATCTGTTGTAATTAAATGATTATCAATAATATCTTTTGAAAAGTTGAACCAGAATTCTGAAATTTTTGTAAGAACCATTCCTTTATAAGGAATTCCCTGATTCAAAATAACATCAAAAGCGGATAATCTGTCTGTAGAAACAACCAGGTAATATTCGCCTAAATCATAAAGATCGCGAACCTTACCTCGCTTGAAAAGTTTTAAAGTTGGAAAATCAGTTTGTAAAACTACTTTCGGCTCCATTTTTTTCCCGTTTTATCTTTGAAAAATTAAAATTCAAATATAATCAGGTAAGATTCCTAATTCAACAGTTATTAGTTATTGCCAAACTAAAATTTTCCAGGCCATTTTCAAATCAATTTTTTTTTATTAAATTGCAAGTTACCAATGTGATTTTGAATGAGGAGCATAAACCTAATTTTATAATTTTAATTGGAGGAATTATGAAATCTTTGAGATTTTATTCCGTCCTGTTAGGAATTATTATGCTATGTTCTAATCATTCCTTTGGGCAAAACGATGTAATGATGCAGGCATTTTACTGGGATGTTCCGGTAAACGCCAGTTCTTTTAACGGTACCTGGTGGGATAACCTTTCCGGTAAAGCAACCGCAATGAATAACGCCGGTTTTACTGGTATCTGGGTTCCCTCTCCTGCAAAAGGTAACTTTGGAATCAACGATATGGGTTACGGGATCTTTGATCATTATGATCTTGGTAACTACAATCAGAAAGGAACAGTTGAAACAAGATTCGGAAGTCGTGCAGAACTTGCTTCAATGATTACCTCAATGCACAATAACGGTATTAAAGTTTATGCTGATATTGTATTAAATCATATTTATACAGGCGACAGTGAATCTGAAAACAATCCGGCTGTAAAAAATTATGTATTTAATGAAGCTAAAGTAAGTGGCACCCAACATCAATCTTACCCTACAGATGAAATTAAATGGGTAATTCCGAACGCACAGCCGGGAGATTATTATATCCAGATTAAAGGATATCTCCTTAACTGGCAGGCAAACAAAACGGAACGTGGTTATGATCTTGAAATTGACTGGACAGGAAGCGGTTCTTCAGGAAGTTATTTCTGGGAAAATGAACCAAACAACGGCGGAGGCCAGTTTAATACGTTCAGTACTTCAGGTAAAACCGTCCGTGCGCACATCGAATCAACTTCCGATATCGATGAATACAAAATCACTTTATCTTCACAGCACGATATAGTAATCAAGTTAACAGCTAAAAAAGAAGGTACTGACGGCTCAGGAAACTGGGAATGGCAGTGGACTTCACAAAACAACGGCTATTATCCTGTTGCTGTATGGCACAATGGTTCAAACCTGAGCGGTTCAACTCTTCAGGCAAGAACAAACACAGGTATTACTTATCCTAATCACACAGGTACAGGTGAAAAAAACTATACCTGGAATTATACCCACTTCCATCCGGTTGATAACAGCGACTGGCTGGGATTCCCGGGCAGTGATGAAATTATTACCAATACAAAATTCTTTGGTAATGACCTTAACACCTTTAACACAACAGTTAAAACCAGATTAAAAGACTGGGGTGTGTGGCTTTCAAACCAGATTGGTTTTGATGGTTACAGATTAGATTTTGTAAGAGGATTCCAGGAATCTTTTGCAGCCGAATGGATTAACAATCTTCCAAAACTTAACGGCTCACAAAGATTTATTGTTGGTGAATACTGGGGTTCTGCATACAGAATTAAAAACTGGGTAAATGCACTTGCAGGTTATGGCGCAGATGCAGATGGTTTTGACTTCCCGCTTAAATCTACTTTAACTGATATGTGTAACGGCAACCAGAGCAGCTATGATATGAAATGGCTAAACCACGCAGGTATGATAAGAAACTCAAATGGTAACAGTCTTTCAGGTACTCAGGTTGTAACTTTCCTTGATAACCACGATACTGGTAAAGAGCACGACAAATGGGTTACAAAAGATCACAAAATGGGTTATGCCTATCTTCTTACTCACGAAGGACGCCCTTGTGTATTTTATTCTCATTATTATAATGTTCTGCAGCAGGATGCACATAACCAGAATTACACTACTCAGGCAGCTGCTTCGCTTCAGACAGACATCAACAATCTGATAAAAATCAGAAAAACATATCTTGGCGGATCAGTAGCAGTGCTTAGTGATATTGGTAACCCGTATCCTACAGGTTATACTTATCACGCTTATGTTGCAAGAAGACAGGGTAACGGAACCAAAGATGGTGCTATTGTTGTAATCAATAATCACGATACTCAGGAAATTGGTCTTTGGGTTGACAGTTCTCCTTCTGGTTACAGCAACTGGGCAAATACTACTTTGGTTAATGCTCTTGATAATTCTCAAACTACTCAGGTCCAGGCTGACGGACGCGTATTTGTTAAAGCTCCTAAGCGCGGATTTGCAGTGTGGGTTAAACAGTCAGATTACGTAGCTCTTAACAAAACTTCCGATATTACTGATGACGAAGTTGAAAATAAAGTTCCTACTCAATTTGAACTTGATAACAACTACCCTAATCCTTTTAATCCTGTAACAAAAATATCTTACAGTTTACCTGAAGATGGTCACGTAAAACTGACTATTTACAATTCAATTGGTAAATTGGTTGATACTATTGTGGATGAAAATCAGACTCCGGGTAAACACATTGTTGACTGGGATGCTACTAACTTTGCAAGTGGTATCTATTTCTACAGATTAACCTGGAAAGATAAATCAGTAAGTAAAAAAATGCTTTATCTAAAATAGTTTTTTCAGACTGTCTCAATTATGAGGCAGTCTGCTAATTTTATTGTTTCCCCTCTTTTCCTTCCGTGATATTGTTGTAATATCTTACAGTAGGATAAGCAAAATCTATATCGGAATGAGTTTCAAGTTCATCCAGTAAACTTTCCCAGATGTTTTCTTCAACCGATCTTCTTTTTTTCACTTCGGTAAGGTATCTCATTGTAAGAAGAACGCCGCTGTCTTTTACAGTTGTATAAACAGTAGGAGTTAATTTATTATAAAATATGAGATATTTTTTTGCAGCTTCTTTTATTTGTCGCTCAACATCGGCACTAAATTTATCTGCGTGTTTTTCTACAATTTCAAAAAGGATCTTTTTTGCTTTTTTCCAGTCACTTTCAAATGTAAAGAGAACCGGAATTTCGTGCCATACATAATTAAATCCGGCAGTGTAGTTTGCCTGTGCTTCTGTAAATACTTTTGAGTTGGGGATATGAATAATTCGTCCGGTACTCTGATCAGCATCAACCCAGTTCCCTATCTCTATTACGGAAAACTGGAAAATGCGTATATCAATAACATCACCTTTAATTTCACCAACCTGTATTCTGTCGCCAACCCTGAAAGGTTTTCTTATCATAATAAAGAACCAGCCTGCCAGATCTACAAGAAGATCTTTGAAAGCAATTGCAAGACCCGCAGAAAGCAAGCCGAGATAAGTTCCGAGAGATTCAAATGCACCAAACCAGATTCTCACAACAAAGAAGAGAATAAAAAACATTGCACCATACTGCACAATTTTCAGCCACTGGTAGCGGATGGTTATATCATCCATTTTTCTGTGCAGAAGTTTTTTTATTGAACGGGAAATAATTGTAACAACCACTATAATAAGAAGTGTTGAAAAAATCTTCTCCTGCAGTTCGGGAGAAATTCCCATAACTCTTTCAATAAAACCGGTGATGTTATTTACAAATTCCATCATTACTCCATTTTCAATAACTGCTGGTATCGGCAAAATATCCTTCCTGATAAATTCGGTGAAATTAACAAAAACTTGAATCTGTTTTATTTTATCAAATTAAGATATTTAACTTAAAACGTATCTTAAAACAAGTTCTTTATTTTCAAGATGAGCTCTGTCATTTTCAGAAATTATTGCAACAACAACTTCCAATTCGGGAACAACAAAAAGATATTGTCCTCCAAAACCGCTGGCATAATTAAGTTTTAATCCGTTGGATTCAGTTACCCACCAGTGATAACCATAATCGTTAATTTCAGGAAATTCGCCAAAAACTTTTTTTGTTAATGCTTCTTCAAGATATTTTTCATTAACTATCTGTGTTCCGTTCCAGTTTCCCTTTTTAAGAACCAGGGTACCAAGTTTTGCAAAATCTTGAATTCGGCAGTAAATTCCCTGATAACCTGCATAACTCAGCTCCCAGAAAAATTCGTCTATTCCAAGAGGTGCAAACAAATATTTCTCGGCAAACTCACCTAATTTCATTCCGCTTGCTTCTTCAAGAATACACATTGTAAGGTGAATATCAGGAGAAAATTTAAATTTTTCTCCGGGAGTTGTTACAATCTGTAAATCATTTACTATTCTTATATCTTCTTCGTGAGGATAAAAATCGACAATTGGCGGAGGCCAATTTAAACCGCTTGTCATTGTAAGTAAATGTTCCAGAGTTATATCATCTTTTTCATTAATCTGATTTCTTTTTTCTTCAGGTAATAACTCTTTCATTGTCTGGTTAACAGATTTAATCATTCCCTGTTCAATTGCAATACCAATAAGAAGAGAAGCAATACTGTTGCTTGCTGCCATAATTTGTACCAGACTGTCATCAAAAAAATCTCTTCTGCTGTGCTCGAGAATTTTGTTATTATCCTTGTCAACAATCAGCATTGCTTTTACCGGTCCAAACCTGTTTTTCAGTTCGCTTTGTAAAGTTTTTACTTTTTCTTCATTGGAAAAATTTAATTTATCTTCTTTATAAATTTTAAATCCGCTCATAAATTCTCCTTAATCAATTCCTTAAAGATAAAAATAAATCGCTTCTAAAAGAAGACATTTTATCTCAAAATAGATTCCGCTTTTCCTTGCAAATTCAATTCTTTGATTTTATCTTTGCTACTCTTCAGGAATGATAATCATATAATAATACGAGGAATTAAATGGCGCAAAACAAAGTAAGACTGAAAGATTATCCGGTTACCTTCTGGATAGCCAACACAATGGAAATTTTTGAACGTATGGCCTGGTACGGC
Organism: Rhodothermaceae bacterium; assembly: GCA_041725875.1. GTDB lineage: Bacteria > Bacteroidota > Ignavibacteria > Ignavibacteriales > Melioribacteraceae > JBGRQB01. Next base: position 13,394 of record JBGRQB010000055.1, on the reverse strand, counting down.
TTTTTTGCAGTATCATCATTGTATATTACCGGTAATATTAGCGATGGCGGACTCGGGTTTTCAGATGAAGATCGCGGAGTTCTGCAGGGTGTGGTTACCTTTTTCCTTTACCTCTTCCCTGTTGTTACCGGCGCACTTGCCGACAGGTACGGGTTTAGAAAAATGCTCTTTTCGGCATTTTGTGTTCTGGTTCCGGCATATTTTCTTTTAGGACAGTTTAAAACATTCCCCACATTCTTTCTCGCTTTTATGATGGTTGCTCTGGGTGCGGCAATGTTCAAACCCGTAATTATAGGAACCATTGCAAAGGTTACAGATGAAAGAACTTCTTCAATGGGATTTGGTATTTTTTACATGATGGTAAATATCGGCGGATTTGTGGGTCCGATAGTTGCCGGTATTATGCGCGCAATGAGCTGGGATTACGTATTTATTGCATCTTCCGTGTGGATTGCCATAAACTTTATTTTTGTAACCATCTTCTATAAAGAACCAACCAGTGAAGCAACTTCAGAAAATAAACGTTCGCTGAAAAAAGTACTTACCGATATGGTGGAAGTACTTGGTAACGGAAGATTTTTCTTATTTGTTTTTGGTCTCCTTGTAGTACTTGTTATGGGTTCTAAATTTACAGCTGATAATACAATTACCTGGACTCAAATTACTATTGTGGCTCTTGCCTGGACAGCATTAAACTTTCTGTTTGATTTTATGTTTGCAAAGCAGCAAAGTGAAGATACTCCCTGGTTTAAGGAAAAAATGAAGATTGGTGACTGGAAATTTGGTCTGTTTCTATTGTTAATGTCCGGGTTCTGGACTTCATTCAACCAGATCTATTATACGCTTCCTCTTCACATCAGAGATTTTGCAAATACATCTGATTTCTTTGGTTTTATGGCTGGATTTATGGAATTTTTCGGAGCTTCCAATGCAACTGAAACTCTAAATGCAGCAATGGTTACTGCGGGACAGGTAAATCCTGAGTATATGATAAATATTAATGCCGGTGCAATTATTTTCTTCCAGGTTCTTATTTCTATTTTTGTTGCTAAAATGAAACCATTTACAACTATTTTCTGGGGTGTGATAATCACTGTAGTAAGTTTTGTTATTCTGATGTTTGGAACAACAGGCTGGATTATAGTTGCTGGTTTAATGGTATTCTCATTTGGTGAAATGATGGCTAGTCCGAAATCAAAAGAATATACAGGCAGAATAGCTCCTCCTAACAAAGTAGCTCTTTATATGGGATATTTCTACTGGTGTGTTGCTCTTGGTAATTTGTTTGGCGGTATTTTATCCGGACAATTATATGGTGCTTTTGCAAGAGATATGCAACGTCCTTATATTATGTGGGGAATTTTTGCAGTGCTCGCTGGCGCAACTGCAGTATTAATTTTCTTCTATGATAAAATTGTTATTAAAAAGAAGTAAAGATTAAAATATAAAGTTAAAAGTAAAACGGGAAGATTCTGAGAGTCTTCCCGTTTTTTATATCATCATACATAATTGTGTAAGATTAAGTTAAATCGGTTCTATCACCTCTTTAAAGGCCACCTAGAGGCCAGTTAGCTCGGAGTTGTAGTCTATTTGTGCCTTCGGTACACCCCGGCTTCGTATAACAATAACACTTCGCCGGATCACTCAGGCACCCGTATTATATATGGCATTAGAGTGAACGTGTCATTTCGCAAGAGCGAAGCGACAGAGAAATCTTAATTCCGTATTGTACACAATACCAGAGTGAGATCTCTCATTGCATTCGAGATGACACGATGATATAGGGATATATATTATATGTCTTTCCGAACGCAGTTGAGGAAACTCACTGCTAGATTGTGCAGGGTGCTTGCGGCCGGGCTCAGGATAACACAATATGATCGTCCGGCATCTTTTTCTGAGCGTAAAGAAAATTGATGAGCGGAGGCGATAAGAACAAAAACTGTTTGAAGCCATCTGAAAGATGGCAAGTTGTTTTTGTTCAGCCGAACGTTAGCAATTTTTAGCGAGGAAAAAGACAGCCGAAGTTTTTGTCAAATTTTTTCTAAAAAAGTTTGCCCACGGAGTAAACAATGCTAAACAGAACATAAAATTCAGTGGTTTATAATACCCCAAGTTGCAGAGGATATATTAATAATACATTGGGATTTCTCACTTTTGTACCGTGTACAATGCGACATTGAGTTTCCTCGGCGATGCTCGGAAAGACATACTTAAGGGTTGCATAATACTATGTCACCCGAGTCCAACCGAGAGGTCTCACTCCAACACCTTGCACAATTCAGAATTGAGATTTCTTGGTCATTTCTCTTCCTCGAAAAAACAAGCGCTTTAATATTGTAAGCAATACGGCATCTTAGAACAAGCGACGACTAAAGTCGTCGACTACCTTATACTTTATAACGATCTTAATTATGACATTTTTTTACATTTATTTTACTTAATATGACAAACGACTTTATAAATCTTTTTTATATTAATAAGTAAACAAATTCGGAAGAAAATGAATTCGGGAATAAAACGAATATTTTCAATTACAGTTGCAATTCTTGTAACTGCTTCAGTGCTTGTCACCTTTTATCAGATATCAAACTTCGATGAAGATGAAAAGATTTTTCAGCGTGTTTATGAGGAACAGCTCGATGTACTTTTATATTCCATAAATCAATATGCCGAAGATATTGTTAACAGCTGGAAAAGAGATTTAATCAACAGTTTTGAATCTTCCGAACCGACTCCTGACTTAATTAACAGAGTTTCGGAAATTGATTTTGCTTTTGTAAAAGATACCAATAACAACTTCCGGTTTGCGGGTCTTGCACCAGAGGAAATTTCCCCTCAAAAAAAAGAACTAAATATCATTTTTGAAAAGAATAGTGAAAAAATAGATCGACTGTTTGAGTTTTACGAAAAAGGATATCAGAAAATTGAACCTCTCCCTTCACCGCAGAATGATGAAATTTTATTGTTGATGATCGGACTTGTAAACAGTGAAAAAACTCTTCTCGGAATTTCATTTAACCCTGAGATTTTTATACAGAAAAATTTAATCTTCAGACTCGAAGAGTTATCGGGCAATAAGTTTGACATTGGAGTTAATCTTCCTGTTAATCTGGAAAGTTCCTTTTACAAACCAAAGCACAGCAAAAAAGGAGATCTTACAAAAGCACTGTGGATATTGCCCGGATTTGATATTTTTCTCACTCTGCGAGAAGATAACATAGCCACACTTGTTTCATCCAAACTTAAAACAAATCTTATCATTCTTATTTCTTTATCAGGATTAATAATTATCTCGGCAATTTTCCTTTTTATCAATTTCAGAAAAGAGATGAAACTTGCCCAGATGAAAACCGATTTTATTTCAAATGTTTCGCACGAGCTGCGCACTCCCCTTGCACTTATTTCAATGTATTCTGAAACTCTTGAAATGGAGCGGGTAAAGGATGACAAAAAAAGAAAAGAATATTATAAGATAATTTCTTCTGAAGCGGAGCGACTTGGAAAAATAGTTAACAACATCCTCAATTTTTCCAAAATGGAAGCGGGAAAAAGAAAATATATGTTTGGTAAAACAGATATTTCGGATCTGCTTGGAAATATTATTTCCACTTATTCTTTTCATCTGAAACAATCTGGTTTTACAATCAACTTTACAAATGAAATTTCTGCAGGAAAAATTACCTGTGATCGTGAAGCAATTGGTGAAGCAGTTTTGAATCTTATTGATAATGCTGTTAAATACAGCAAAGAAAAAAAAGATATTTCAGTTACATTAACCGAGAACAAAAATAAGATTTTTATTAGTGTAAAGGATTCGGGAATGGGAATTCCTGCCGATGAACTAAATAAAATCTTTGATAAATTTTACAGAGTATCTACGGGTCTGCGCCACAACACAAAAGGAAGTGGAATAGGACTTTCAATTGTTAAACATATAGTCGACTCTCACGAAGGTTACATTAATGTAAAAAGCTCTGTTGACAGAGGTTCAGAGTTTATTATTGAGCTGCCAAAAGAAAAAGGATTAAACAATGTATAAAATATTGATTGTTGAAGATGAAGAAAACATGCGTCTTGGTCTGCAGGACAATCTCGAATTTGAAGGCTATGAAGTTGATTTTGCAGTTGAAGGAAATGAAGGGTTAAGAAAAATTCTGGAAAACAAATATGATCTTGTTCTGCTTGATGTAATGCTTCCTAACAAATCAGGGTTTGAAATATGTAAAGAAGTCAGATCAAAAGGAATTAAAACACCTGTAATTCACCTGACAGCAAAGGGTGAAGAGATTGACAAGGTTTTGGGACTGGAACTTGGAGCCGATGATTACATCACAAAACCATTTAGTTTAAGAGAGCTTTTGGCAAGAGTAAAAGCAATTTTACGAAGAACCGCAGATTCGGCAATTGAAAAAAAATCAATAATACAAATTGGGAACCTGAATATAAATTTCGAATCTTTTAATGCTGAAAAAGAGGGACAGGCAGTTAGTATGACTCACAAAGAGTTTGAAATATTAAAATATCTTTGGAATCATAAAAATGAAACCGTATCGCGTGAAGATTTAATGAAAGAGATATGGGGCGCCGATGTATACACAACAACCCGCACAGTTGATAACTTTATTTTAAAGCTGCGCCAAAAAATTGAAAACAATTACAATCAACCTCACCATATAATAACTGTCTACGGAATCGGCTACAAACTGATAAATGTTTAACCTGTGACATTTAATGACATCTTTTGACTTTATTATAACAACTCCGACAAAACCTTTGTCGTCTTAAAGAGTGAATAAACAAAAATGTTGTGACAAAGAATGACATTGTTTGATTTGAAACTAACAACAAAAACATTTGAAACAATTAGATTAACAACAGAGATTATGTTAAAACAGTAATTACAAAAATGAAAAATCGTATAACACATATATTGCTAATTTTAATTTTCCTTCTTACCCTCACAGAAAGTTACGGGTCAGGAAAAAAACGATTATTGAATTTGAAGGGACAATGGAAATTTTCCATTGGGGATGATAAAACCCGGGCTGAACCAAATTTTGATGATTCAGCCTGGGATAATATTTTTGTTCCATCCTCCTGGGAAGACGAAGGATATCCGGGTTACGACGGATATGCCTGGTACAGAAAAAGTTTTGAATATGATGAAGATTTCGAAAACCGCGATCTTACTTTAATTCTCGGTTTTATAGATGATGTTGATGAAGTTTATCTTAACGGAATAAAAATAGGAACCACCGGTTCCTTCCCCCCCATTTATTTTACCTCGTATAATTCCGAACGGATGTATCATATTCCGCAGTATCTGCTGAAAAAAGATTCTGAAAATGTTATTGCGGTCAGAGTATATGATGACAGATTGCAGGGCGGAATGTTACGAGGTAATTTTGGAATTTATACGGGAGTAACAGAGTTACTCCCGGTTATAAATCTGTGCGGCAGATGGCTCTTTAAGATTGCAGAAAATAATGATGACTGGGGTGAAACCGACTGGGAAGAAATTACAGTTCCTCTCAGATGGGATTATCAGGGATACAAGCATTTTAACGGGTTTGCCTGGTACAAAAAAGATGTGATAATTCCCAAAGAGCTTGCAGGGAAACAGTTGATTTTACTTGCCGGAAAAATTGATGATTACGACCAGACATTCTTTAACGATAAAGAAATCGGAAGCACCGGAAATATTCATAATATCCCGGATGACATTCGCCATTCAAGTCAATGGGATAAACAAAGAGTTTATTATATTCCTTCTGACCTGATAAAATATGACAAGGTTAATACGATAAAGATAAAAGTTTACGACGGATATTTGCATGGCGGAATTTATGCGGGGCAGGTTGGAATTATAACTCTTGAGAAATATAAACGACTTAAGAAAAATACCCAGAGAAGAAAGAAAAGTTTTTGGGAGCGCCTTTTTAATTAGGAGCTCCCTTTATAAACTATTTAGTTATCATCTTTAACAAATGAAACAAGCAGTGCAGCAATAAGCATTGAAACACCACCGGCAATTAAAGCGTAAATTGCTTCATTACCAAACAGATTCTTCACAAAAAATCCTAAAATAGCTGCAGCCGTAATCTGAGGTATTACAATAAAGAAGTTAAAAATTCCCATATAAACACCCATCTTCTTAGCCGGCAGAGAACCTGTTAAAATTGCGTAAGGCATTGCAAGAATTGAGGCCCAGGCAAGTCCGATACCCAATTCAGAAATTAAGAGCATATCAGGATCTTTTATGAAATAGAAAGAAGCCAGACTCAAACCGCCTATAACAAGACTCACAGCGTGAACTGTTTTTCTGCTGGTTCTTTTAGCAAGCCATACAAGAAAGAACGCCATAACGGCTGCAAATCCGTTGTAGACTGCCATTAAAACACCAACCCAGTCAGCACCTTCATTATAAATCGCAGATGCTGTATCTGTTGCACCATATATGTGTCTGGTAACAGCAGGTGTAGTATAAATCCACATTGCAAAAAGTGCAAACCAGGAAAAGAACTGCACATAAGAGAGCTGTACCATTGTTTTAGGCATTTTGTAAAGATCGTTGATTATGCTTACCAGACCATTTTCAGTTTTCTTTTGTTTAGTAAGAAGTGCAACCATAATTTGAACAATACCAAATATTGCGGCACCGCCAAAGAAAACTCCGAGTCCGTAATCCATATAGATATAAAGATAAAAAAGAAGGAACAACCCGACGCCAACTGCAAGCCAGATTAATCCGTTTTTCATCATTTTTTCAGAAGCAATAAGGTCTTCAGACGGAGAAGTTTCGTTACTCTCTCCTGCTTCCGATTCTTCAAATTTTTCAAGTTCTTCTGGTGAATATTCTTTGGAGCTGAATACAGTCCATAAAACAGCAAGTAAAAATACTATACCGCCAATGTAGAAAGAGAATTTCACCGAAGGAGGAATTTCTCCGTGAGGAGCAGTGTTTTCAATTCCGAACCAGTTTGTCATCATATAAGGCAAAGCCGAAGCAATAATTGCCCCTATTCCGATAAAGAAACTCTGCATTGAAAAACCGACTGTTCTTTGTTTGGAAGGAAGCATATCACCAACAAATGCGCGGAAAGGTTCCATTGAAATATTAATTGAAGCATCCATTATCCACAGCATTCCGGCAGCCATCCAGAGTACCGGAGAGTTCGGCATTGCCAGCAAAGCCAGCGATGCCAGAATTGCCCCTGCTAAAAAGTAGGGGCGGCGTCTTCCAAGTTTAGTCCAGGTTTTATCACTCATATGCCCGATAATAGGCTGAACAATTAAACCGGTGACAGGCGCGGCAATCCAGAGGATTGGAATTTCATCTATATTTGCGCCAAGTGTTTCAAAAATTCTACTCACATTTGCGTTCTGCAAAGCAAATCCAAACTGAATTCCTAAGAACCCGAAACTCATATTCCAGATTTGCCAGAAACTTAATTCAGGTTTTTTAGACATAATTTTTCCTCAAATTATTTAACATAAACCAGGTATGCCCAAGGCTTCAGTTCAAACTTCTGGTTCTCTTTTATTTCAACTTCTTCACCTGTAATAAGATCTTTATATTTTCCGGCAATTACTTTGTCAGTAAAAGCAACGTGTTGTTTTTTACCAGTTACATTAAATATTGAAAATATTTTGTTGTTCTCTTTTTCTCTTACAAAAGAGTATACATTTTTATCATTGTCATTTGTCGGGTGAACCATTTCGGCACCGTAAGTACCGTTCCACAATGCTTTGTTGTTTTCTTTAAGGTTTGCAAGTTTAGTAAACAAACCTCTGAATTTATGCTCTTTCCATTTGATAGGATCTTTTTCAAAGAATTCGATTCTTTTTTCGTTACCGGCTTCCTGTCCGCTGTAAACAAGCAACATACCTTCTGCTGTTCCGCATAAAACAGAAAACATTTCAGCACCATCACCTAATCTTTCAAAAACGGTTCCGTTCCATGTGTTTTCATCGTGGTTAGTTGTGAAAAGCATTCTGTATGCTTCCGGTTTATATTCAGTTTTTTCATTTTCAAAATGTTTTTTGATATCCAAAGCGTTTTTTTCGCCTTTTGCAACTGCATTCATTAAATCTTTAAGCTGCCAGCTGTATGTCATATCAAAAGCATCGTGGTGCATTTCAGCTTCGTGAGCTTCTGCCAGCATAAATACCGGTTTAATTTTGTCAAGCTCAACTCTTGCCTGCTGCCAGAATTCTAAAGGAACCATTGCAGCAACGTCACATCTGTATCCGTCGATGTCTGCTTCTTTTACCCAGAACTTTAATGCGTCTGTCATTGCAGTCCACAATTCTTTATTTTCATAGTTAAGATCAATTACATCCTGCCATCCGTCAACTGGCGGGAAGAATTCACCTTTTTCATTTTTATTGAAAAATTCAGGATTTGACTCTACCCAGATATTATCCCAGGCTGTGTGATTTGCAACCCAGTCAATAATAACTTTCATATCCATTGAGTGAATTTTTTTCACAAGAGCTTTAAATTCTTCTAGGGTCCCATGTTCAGGGTTAACAGCTTTGTAATCTTTAACCGCGTAGTAGCTTCCCATAGTTCCTTTACGATTTTTTTCACCAATTGGATGAATAGGCATAAACCATAAAATATCCACACCCATTGCTTTAAGTTCTGGTAATTTCTTTTCGAACTCTGCAAATGTTCCGGCTTCTGAATATTGTCTTAGGTTTACTTCGTAGATTATTGAGTTTTTGCTCCACTCAACAGGTTTGATTTCTTTGTGAGTTGTTTCGGTTTCAGTTTTTGCTTTGTTTCCGCACGCCCATAATAATGGCAGGATACAGAACAAGCTTAGTAATTTTTTAAGGTGGGGTCTTAAAATTTGCATTACTTCTCCCTGTTAATATTTTAATATTAAAGTTTAAATTTCAAAAGATGAGGTAAAGCTTTCGGGGTGCTTTTACCCTCATAAACATTTGCAAAATATAGTATAATAATGATTACATATCAATATTTCACCTAAGAAACTTAAACTAACAGGGACATAAAACAGGAAAACTGTTACAAAAGTAAGTTTTAATTCCTAATAAAGTTAGGAAGATTGCTCTTCGAAACGAATATTAAATCTGGTTCCCTTTCCTTTTTCACTTTTTACGTCAATTTTGCAATGGTTCAGTTCGCAATATTTTTTTACGAGTGCGAGTCCGAGTCCGTTACCTTCAAATTGTCTGGTATACCCTTGCTCTTCCTGTGAAAAAGGTTCAAAAATATAAGGGAGGTAATCGTCTGAAATACCAATTCCCGTATCTGATATTTCCATATTGAGATTACTTTGTGCATCCTGGTAGAACCGTGTGAGAATTTCTCCGTTGGGCGTATATTTAATTGCGTTATCAAGAAGATTGGAAAAAATCTGCATAATGCTGTATTCATCTGCAAATACAGAGGTACTGTCTGCCTCATTAAGAATATTTAACTCAATATTTTTCGAAGCTGCTTCTTTTTGATAGCTTTTCTGAATCTGCTCGGTAATGCAGGAATAGAGATCAACTTTTGTAGGGGAATATTCATAATTTCCGGCTTGCAGTTCAGACATATTCAGCATAAGATCGATTGTTCTTATTAATCTTGCACTTGCGCTTCCAATAATATCAAAGCATCGGCCTATCTCTTCCAGATCGTTTCCGGGGAGTTCATTTTTAATCAGACTAACAAAATTCAAAATTGTATTTACAGGTGTTCTTATTTCGTGCGACATCTGCGCAAGAAATTCCGATTTAAGTTTATCCGATTTTTCGGCTGTTTCTTTTGCTTTAATTAATTCACTTACAATTGCTTTTCTTTTTGTTATGTCATCCATTGTACCTTCGTAATATTTTACTTTTCCATTTTCATCACGAATAACAATCAGATTAATTGTAACAAAAAATTCATCGCCGTTTTTTCTTTTAAGAACTGTTTCAACTCCTGTTATGGAATCTGAGTTTTCAACAAGTGAAACTATTTTTTCAGTATTGAACTTTTCAATCTCCGGATTCAGATCTTCTGTAATAACCATTGATCTGTAAGAGTTGTATCCAAGCATTTTTATAAGAGCCGGATTTGCCATCTGGAATTTACCGCTTTTGTTCATTCTGAAAATACCCAGAACAGCATTTTCATAAATTCCTCTGAACCGTTCTTCACTTTCCAGCAAAGCCTGCTCTGTCTGCTTTCTCTCGGTGATATCCTGTTTAATTGCAATGTAATGTGTAATTTCCGATTCTTCATTTAATACCGGAGTGATTGTCTGCTCTTCAACATACAAAGCTCCGTTTTTTCTTTTGTTTACTATTTCACCTCTCCAGGGATGACCTGTTGAAATTGTGTTCCATAAATAACGATAAAAATCTTCTCCCTGAGTTTTTGAACTGAGCAGACTGAGTTTTTGCCCGAAAACATCTGCTTCGGTATAACCTGTGAGTCGGGTAAATGAAGGATTAATCCATACAACTATTCCTTCTTTATCTGTTATAACAATTCCGTTTGCAGCGGTACGCAGTGCTGTATTCTGCAAATTAAGCTGATGTTCATCACGTTTTTTATCAGAAATATCCTGCACCGAACCTTCGTAATATTCAATAACTCCCTTTTCATTTTTTACTGCTCTGGCACTTTCAAGTACGTAAAGTTTTGTCCCGTTTTTTCTTTGCCAGATATCTTCGTGCGCATAGATGATTCCTGTGGAAGACATAATTTCATTAAATCTCTGTCGCTCTTTTCTGTTAAAAAATGCTTCTATAAGACCATCATTTTGTAGCTCTTTTAATGAATAACCGAGCATCTGACACAAAGTGTTATTTGCAAAAGTCAGATTTCCTGCGGGAGTTGCTCTGTAAATTCCAATAGGAATATTTTCAAATATTCTTCTGAACTTTTCTTCACTTTCAAACAGAGCTTTTTCTGTTGCTTTTTTAGATGTTATATCTCTGATAATTCCCTGAACAGCAACACTGTTTTTGTAATTCATATATGTTATATAAATCTCGCAGGCAATCTTTTCTCCGTTTTTGGCCCGCGCATTAAATTCAAAAATAGGATTTGAATCTATCTGCGGATCAAAATTTTGCCGCATTGTGTTGATGGGAATTATGTTATCAATATCAAATCCGGGATCGTTCAGTTCTTCTATTGTGTAGCCGAATATATCTTCAAATTTTTTGTTTATCCGCTCAAATTTACCGTTATACAAAATGTAGATTGCCTGATTAGAATGTTCAAACAGATTTTGAAAAAGCATCTGACTGTTAAACACTTTTCGTCTAAGTTTCATTCGTTCAATTGAGTAGTGAATCGATCTTAAAAGAAGACTAATTTCAAGCTGATCTTTTGTAAGATAATCCTGTGCACCTGCCTGCAGAGCTTTTGCCGCTGTTTCCTTATTTTCCGTATCATCCAGAATAATTATCGGAACCAGTTCGGCTTCGTTTCTTAGCGATTCATATATTTCAAACTCTTTACAATCTGGTAGATCCAGAGTTGTAAAAATTATGTCAAAATTATGAGCGTTAAGTTTTGTTATTGCTTCCTGCCGACTCCCGACAACCATAACCACTTCATATTCTTCGGGTCTTGAAGCTACAAGTTCCCTGAAAAGATGAACATCATTTTCATTCTTTTCCACCAAAAGAATAGTTATTTTTCCCATCGCCTTGTTAACCTGCCTTAATTGCCATTTAAACTATATTACAGGTCTATATTCGATATCAGTTAAGCAAAATTTTAGTTTGCAGATTTAGTTTCCCGGATTAACAATATCTTGTTGTTCCATAACTATTGCGTCGGGGTTGAAGGTTGTTCAGATAAATAATATCACCAATACTTTTCCCCGTATGTTTTTGAATTTTCGGATAGTTGACATTAACTTTAATTTTCTTTTATTTCACACAAAATAAATAGGAAAATCGATGAACGCTGCGCGAAAATTATGGTATCTGGAAAATTTTAATCTGTTCAAATCGCTTGATAAAGAAACGTTAACGGGATTAAGCAGAGTTGTTTCCGACAGAAAACTTTCAAAGAATGATTCAATAGATTTTGATATAAATAACTCCCCTTTTATTTATTTTCTTAAAGATGGAAAACTGAAGCTTTCCCGTCTCTCCAATGAAGGAAAAGAGATGATAATTTCTCTTCTTCATCCGGGTGAAATTTTTGGTGAGATGTCAATTTTTGATGAAACCGAAAATAAAGATTATGCAGTTGCAATTGAAGAGTGTGTTGTTTGTTCAATTGAAAGCAATACTTTTAAAGAGCTTATGGAAACTAATCCAAAACTTAATTTAGAAGTTACAAAGCTGATTGGTTTACGATTAAAAAAATTCAGCAACAGAATTGAAGAGTTGTTTTTTCTTGATGCACGACAAAGAGTAATCTCTTTCTTACTTTCTTTTGCAGAAGATTTTGGTGAAAAAGTGGGAGTAGAAATTTTTGTTAAACCTTTTTTGACTCATCAGAATATTGCTGAATTAACGGCTTGTTCCAGACAAACAGTAAATTCCATTTTAACTGAATTGCGAGATGATAACATAATTTATTTTGACAGACGAAAGCTTATTATACGTGATGAAGCATATCTTAAAAATGAATTAAAATAATTTTATTTATTCATCAACTTCAAAGGTGACTTCAAATTTGGTTCCCACACCTTTTTTGCTTTCCACTTTTATTTCGGCATTGTTGATTTCGCAATATCTTTTTACCAATGCGAGTCCGAGTCCGTTACCATCATATTTTCTGGTGTAACCCTGCTGTTCCTGCGAAAACTCGTTAAAAATGTTTGGCAGATATTCTTCCGAAATCCCAATACCTGTATCTTCAACTTCAACATTTAATTTGTTCTCTGAAATATTTTTCACACGGATTTCAACATTTCCGCTGTGCGTATATTTAACTGCATTATCAACAAGATTATTAATAATCTGAAAAACAGTATATTCATCTGCAAGAAGTCTTGTATCTGTACCTGCTTTCTTTATTTTCAAATCGAGTCCCTTATCGCTGGCAATTTTTCTATATTCGTTGTAAATGTTATTTATAACTCTCTGCTGCAGATCAAACTCCTGAAACTTGGCCTCGTATGAGCCGGTTTGAATTTGCGACATATTTAATATCAAATCGATGGTTCTTGTAATTCTCCTGCCTGCATTATCTATTACATCAAAACTTTCTGCAATTGCCGGATCAAGAGTATCTATTGTTTCTTCTTTTATCAGATTTGAAAAACTTAACAAGCTGCTGACAGGTGTTCTGATTTCGTGAGACATTTGCGCAAGAAATTCTGATTTAAGTTTATCTGATTTTTCCGCTTTCTGTTTTGCGTGTTTTAACTCTTCTTCTGTCCGCTTTCTCTTTTTAATATCTTTCTGGAGTTCCT
>JBGRQB010000054.1:0-23327 GCA_041725875.1 Rhodothermaceae bacterium | reverse complement strand
CCCGACTATTCCTTTTTGAAGCAGGGTAGAAAGCATTTTCAGAAATTCCTCTTTTTCTTCCGGTGACATTTCATCCAGAGTAAAACTTCTTGGTTCACCAAGGTTCAGAAAACTGTCGATCTTCTTAAATGCCTTTGCGCTGTTTGAAATTTCAGCGGAATCATCAAAATCGAGAGTAAATTTTACTTTTTTATTTTCATCGGAATTTGGGTTTTTAAAGATACTACTCAGTAATCCGCTGTTTTTTGCCGAATTTTGAATCTCCATTTTCTCTCTCCGCTATTGGAATTTATTTCTTAAAATAGTTATCTTGAACAAAAATTCAACCATAGTTTAAATATAATTAATTATCGTTTTTGTAAAAATCAATTTAAAGTATCATTGTGATACATATCAACTCTTCTGTATTAAAATAAATCAATATTTAACCCGAAGATAATGTGATTCTCGTTAAAATTAAATATAGATGTAATTGGTATTAAATTTGCATTGTTTCTTAGGTTGAAATTAAACTATTTGAGGAAAAAATGAAAAAGTTACTTTCATTACTTGTGTGTTTACTTCTTTTGATTTCGTGTGAATTTGTTGAACCGGAATCAGATACAGAAGAACCAACAGTTAAAATAAAAGTCACATACCCGAATGAAAGTGTTGATTTGCAAGTCGGGAACTCATACAGTGTCAGATGGGAATCTGATGTTTCCGGATTGTTGAAAATTGAGTTATCACTCGATAGCGGAAACAGCTGGAATACTTTGGCCGACAGTGTTCAAAACACAGGAAGTTATGTTTGGGGACCTTTACCAAATGTTTTAACCACAAATGGTTTAATCAGAGTTTCGTCAGTATCTAATGGAAGTATTAAAGATCAGAGTGACGGAAATTTCAACATAATAGAAAATGCTCAAAAAGTATTAATATTAACATCTCCGCAGGGAGGTGAAATTTTTACTTTGGGTGCTGAAACAAAAATAAACTGGATTTCAAGTAAAATAGACAACGTAAAACTTGAGTTTTCTGAAGATAACGGAAAAACCTGGTCGGCAATTGCCGAATCCCTTCCGGCTAATCAAAGTAGTTATAGCTGGGGACCCCTTCCAAGTGTTCATTCGGAAAAATGTTTAGTCAGAGTTACAGATCTTGGCGACAATGCAATTTCAGATGTTTCAGATAAAAACTTTTCAATTTTAGTTGAACAGGGAACAAAATTACTTGTTCTTTCTCCAAATGGCGGTGAAGAATGGTCAGGAGGAACACCTCGCGAAATAAAATGGTTTAGCGAAGATATTGCAAAAGTTAAAATTGAATATAGCGCCAATAATGGTATAACCTGGGAAACAGTTGCTGATAATATAAATAATACAGGTATTTATTACTGGAACTCTGTTCCAAGCGTTCCTTCCACTTTGAGTAAAGTCAGAATTTCTAACGTGGATAACCCTAACCAAAAAGATGAAAGTGATGAAGTATTTTCAATTTTATCTGATCCTGAAATAACAGTCACATCACCAAATGGCGGTGAAAACTGGCTTACCGGTCAGCAATATGAAATAAGATGGACAGCTGCAAATGTAGAAAATGTAAAAATTGAATATACTATAGATAATACAAACTGGACTGCAATTGAAGAAAACGCAGTAAGTAACGGTTCTTACAATTGGCAGGTTCCGGATAATATTGCAAATAAATCTGAATTATGTAAAATCAGAATTTCAGATCCGGCAAATCTTTCCAGAAACGACGTTTCCGATGATTTTTTTGCAATAACACCAAAAGTTTTAAGAATAGAAAAACCTAACTCAGGATCTGATATTGTTAAGTATAATCAAATTTATGAAATTGAGTGGTATTCAACCGGAATTGATTCTGTCAGACTCGAATACACAATAGATAACGGAGTGAACTGGCTGATTATAGAAAATGCTTATCAATCAGTTGGATCTTACTCTTGGAATCCGCCAGATTTGAGTTCTTCTTTGTGTCGTGTTAAAATTACAGATGTAAGCTCAGATGCAGGCGCACTTCCGTTAAACGATCAGAGTGACGGTACATTCAGAATTCAGGGACCAAATGAAATTCAGCCAATTACCGTGGTTGCGCCAAACGGCGGTGAAGAATTACAGAAAGACAGTGAATATAAAATTAAATGGACAGCACAAAATATTGCAAATATCAGAATTGAGCTGACAGTAGATGGTGAAAATACCTGGACAACAGTTGCTAATAATATCCCGAATAATGGTGAATATAATTGGACAACAATTCCTGATGTGACTTCGTCACTTTGTAAAATTAAGATCAGTAATGCAGATGCTTCAAGTCATTTTGATCTGTCAGACGATTTCTTTTCCATAAGCAATAAAGAAGTTGAATCAATTGAAGTTGTTTTTCCAAACGGAACCGAAGAGTTTGAAACAGGAACAAAACAAACTATTCAATGGAAAGCGCAGGGAATTGAAAAAGTTAAAATAGAATATTCTACAAATGGCGGAAATACCTGGTCAGAAATTGTAAATGATCTTGTACACTCCGGTTCTTATGAATGGACAATACCTGATGAAGCCTCAACTCAGTGTAAAGTCAGAATAAGTGATGCTGACGATCATACTCCTATTGATGAAAGTGATAAAGAATTTACAATCAAGATAAAAGAAAATATAGAAATTTTAACTCCTGTTGCTGATGAATATATTATTGCCGGGGAAGATTACAAAATCACCTGGACTTCAACAGGTATTGAAAAAGTGAAAATTGAAGCTACTGCTGTTAATGGTACCGGAGAAGAAGAATGGTTCTCAATTGTAAGTGAAACCCCTAATGATAATGAATACACATACAGATTTACAGTTCCATCTGAAAATTATGTGATTATGATTAGCGATGCCAGCGATGGTAATCCTTCTGCAAAAAGTGCGAAATTTAAAGTAAAAGCTCCGCCTGAGAAAAAAGTAACAATTTTATCTCCTAACGGCGGAGAGAAATTTTTAGCCGGAGAAACACATCAAATTAGATGGGCTGCAAGTTTAGTGGAAAATGTAAAGATAGAATACTCTACTTTGGGTGAATCTAATTGGAAGGTAATTGAAAATAGTGTAATAAATAACGGCTATTATAATTGGGAAGTTCCTGAAGATATTGGACATACTTCATTGTTAAGTAAAATCAGAGTTAGTGATGTAAGTGATACTGTATACTCAGATCAGAGTGATGACTGGTTTACCATTTATCCTCCTAAGTATATAAGAATTCATCAACCAAATGGTGGAGAGTACGTTAACATAGAAAATCATGATACAGGGTTTTATCCAATAATGTGGGAATCTGCCGGAGTTGATAGTGTTGAAGTATTGCTATCAAGAGATAATGGTAATACCTGGAGCGATACATTAAGTACCAGCACAATTTCTGATGGTGTATTTGCCCTCGATTTCATACCTTTGGGACGTATTGGATTAGCCAGAATTCGAATTCGAGATATAGCAGATCCAAAAATCACTGATATTAGTGACGGTTATTTCTTCATTAATATAAAAGAAGACAAATAAAAATTAAATTTGGAATAATCCTCTCCCGAGAGGGAGGGGAATTTTTTTATGGACGAAAATAAACGAATTAAAACTATACTGAAAAAATTATCCGGTTTATACCCGGATGTAAAACCTCAACTCGATTTTACCAATCCTTTTGAACTCTTAATAGCAACTATTTTATCGGCACAATGTACCGATGAAAGAGTAAACAAAGTAACTAAAAACCTGTTTACGAAATACAAGATTCCTGAAGATTACGTTGCTGCCGATACAGCTGTTTTAGAACAAGATATTTTTTCAACCGGATTTTACAAACAAAAAACAAAAAGTATAAAAAACTGCTCGCAGGTTCTGATTAATGATTTTAACGGTCAGGTTCCAAAAGATTTTAATGAACTGGTAAAATTACCCGGAGTAGGGAGAAAAACTGCTTCAGTTGTTGCAGGAAACGCTTTTGGCGTACCTGCCATTGCTGTTGATACACACGTTAAACGACTCTCAAATTTACTCGGTTTTGTTAACACTAAAGATCCCGATAAAATAGAAGCAGAGCTTAAAAAAATTGTCCCCGAGGAAAATTGGATAAACTCTTCTCACTGGTTAATTATGCACGGAAGAAATATTTGTATTGCTCGCAGGCCAAAATGTGAAGAGTGTTTGTGTTCCGATTTATGTCCATCCTCACAAGCGGAGAAAAAATGAAAATTGAACTCGATTCGCAAAGATGCCACGAAATATTAAAAGAATACACAAAATCTGAGAGTCTGCTGAAACACGCTTATGCAGTTGAAGCCTGTGTAAAATATTATGCAGAAAAGTTTAACGAAGACAAAACCTATTGGGCAAACGTTGCATTGCTTCACGATTTTGATTATGAAAAATATCCTTCGGAAGAAGGACACCCTGCAAAAGGAGCCGAAATATTAAAAGAGTTGGGTTTTGAAGATGAGTTTATTAAAACTATTCTTTCTCATGCCGATTATACCGGGGTTCCAAGAGATACTTTGCTCAAAAAAGTGCTCTTTGCCTGCGATGAACTTGCTGGGTTTATAACAGCAGTGGCGCTTGTCAGACCAAGTAAAAGTATTGATGAAGTTCAGGTAAAGTCGGTGAAGAAAAAGATGAAAGACAAAGGCTTCTCAAAAGCAGTTAGCAGAGAAGATATAAGAAACGGAGCAACAGAACTTGAAATTGAACTGGATGAACATATTTCCAATTGTATAGACGCAATGAAACTGGAAAAAGAAAAATTGGAATTGTAATCCGATTTAGTTAAATTAGGGACTTGGAATTGCATTGAATTAATGCGATTTTATAATTTAGTTTGAACCAAATATTTGAGGCTTTTTATAGAAAAATTTGCTACCATTTTAAATTAATATTTAATTAGGTTATATTATTCAGTTTACATTATCTTCTTATTTCGGAGAATAGTATGAGTAGCAAGTTTAAAGGGCTAAATAGCCTTGTTGTATTCTTTTTATTGTCTGTCTGTGTTTTTTCGCAAACATCGGGTGACTTAAAAATTATTTCATCAGACAATTCCACACTTGTTTTTGAATACAAACCTGTGATTACCAAAGAAACCATTAAAATTGATGGGGGAACCAGCTACTACAGATTTGGTTTGGAATCAGGAGCGTATTCTGAAAATATTTCCGGTTTACCTCAGATACCTTTCAGAGCGTTCAATATTGGCGTGGCTTCTGAATTTGGAGCTTCTATTCAAGTTTTACACAAGACTGAAA
This sequence comes from Rhodothermaceae bacterium, assembly GCA_041725875.1. Lineage (GTDB taxonomy): Bacteria > Bacteroidota > Ignavibacteria > Ignavibacteriales > Melioribacteraceae > JBGRQB01. Next base: position 18,049 of record JBGRQB010000054.1, on the reverse strand, counting down.
GCACATTAAGCGGAAAAATTCTTCCTTTTCCTGAATACAGAGAAAATGGTGAAGCTGTTTACAAAACAATAAGTGATTACAATAAAAATAAATTTACGGAACTTGTTGATTTTGGTGATTACGGAATTGCCAGAGGAATGAAAATTCAGCAGATAAAAATACATCCTGTGCAGTTTGATGCACTTACGGGAAAAATAAAAATTATTGAAAGAATTGTAGTTCAGGTAAATCTTCCGGCAGGAGCATCAGCACAAAGATTAAGTGGTGAATTTTACAATGACTTGACAATAAATTCTTCAGTTGCAAAAAACTGGGGAAGTAAAGCTGTAAAATCAAACTTGCAAAAAACAAACTCAAGTCTTATTTCATCTGGAACCTGGTATAAATTCAAAGTTGAAGAAGAAGGCATTTATGTAATAAGCAAAGCTCAGCTTTCAAATTACGGAATTAATCCTGAAACTGTTGATCCGGCTACTATAAAGATTTACAATAACGGCGGATATTTACTTCCTGAAAGTGTAACTGCTGACAGGCCGACCGGATTAGTTGAAAATGCTATAAAAGTTGAAACTACAAACAATAAAGTTGATCGCGTAATTTTTTACGCCCGCGGCAATTCTTTCTGGGAATATAATAAGAGCGCCGGTAAAATAACCAGAAATAAACACTGGTTCGAAAATACAAATTATTACTGGATCACTTCAGGCGGTTCTGCAGGTAAAAGAATTGCAGAAGTTAGTTCCGGTCAGTCATTTGATAAAAATCAAAACACAACCAAAGCTTATATTTTTGAAGATAATGATCAGTTAAATCTTCATAATACAGGCAGATTATATGTAAGCACGGATGAATACAATACAAGCAACAATTACAGAAATTTTGTTAATCAGTTGCCTGACAGAATTGCTTCATCACAAATAAATTATAAATTTAATTTTGCTCACGATGCAAAAACCGGCGCATCAAAAAATTTGACGATAGCTGAAAGCAATACTATTATTCTTTCAAAAAATATCAGCGGGTCAACCTTTATTCCTTATGATAAAGGAAGTTTTTACACTGGTACGGCAAAATATTCCGGTAACCTTACTGATAACAGAAGTAACCTAAAATTTGTTTTTGGCGCAAGCGCTTCCAGTACAGGGTATCTTGATTATTACGAAATCGAATATTTGAGAAATACCAAGGCAATTGATAATACGCTTCTTATCTTTGGCGAAGGATCTTCAAGCATCTACGAATATAAAGCTGATGGTTTTACAGGAAGTACAAATTCTATCAGGATTTTTGATGTTACAGATTTTTCCAGTGTAAAAGAAGTTACTAATGCTTACAAAAGCGGAGCAGAAGTAAAGTTTAATTATCAAAATGATGCTGTTAATCCGAATAAATTTTATTTAACAACCACAGAAAAATATAAAACTCCTCTTTCACCTGTAAAAGTTGAAAACTCTGATATCAGAGGATTTACTCAGGGAGTTGAACATATAATAATTGCAACATCTGACTTTAAAATACAGGCTGAAAGACTTGCAACATACAGAACCACACATTCAGTTCCGTCAAAAGTTTTTTATCTTGATGAAATTTTTAATGAGTTTGGATGTGGAATAAAAGATCCGACAGCTATCAGAGATTTTGTTAAATATGCGTATAACAACTGGAGTATGAAACCAAAATTTGTATTGCTGTTTGGTGACGGAAGTGCTGATTTTCTTGAAGTTAATCCATCTTCAAAAACCAGCAATATAATTCCTATTTATCCTACTGTTGAATCAATGAACGAAATCTATTCTTATGCGCAGGAAGATTATTTTGCAAAAGTTGACGGTAATGATAAATATCTCGATTTGGCAATTGGAAGAATTTGTTTTTCAACCGAAGCTGAAGCAAAAAATGCAATTGATAAAATTATTGCTTACGAAACAAATTCAGATCAGGGATTATGGAGAAACAAAATTGCTGTAGTTGCTGATGACCAGTATGCCGATGGTCGCGACTGGGAAGCTTTCCACCTTACGCAATGTGAAACTCTTACAGGAAGTTATATTTCACCCGGATTTGATGTTAATAAAATATATATGTCAACCTACCCGCTTTCTCTTTCTGCCGAAGGCGCAAGAAGAAGACCAGAAGTTGTTGACGCGATAATAAATGCAATTAATAACGATTTACTGGTTATTAATTATACCGGTCACGGGAGTCCGAGCTTATGGGCTCACGAAAGAGTTTTTACTCAGGAATATTCAATTAAACAATTAAAGAATAAAAATTATTTCTTTATGACAGTCGCTTCCTGTGACTACGCAAAGTTTGATGATTATTCACGTTTAAGCTCAGGTGAAGAACTTGTTACACTTGCCGATAAAGGCGCAATTGGCGTAATGGCTGCTACTCGTCCGGTTGAAGCAGGTGGTAATGCGGCTCTGAATAATATGTTTTATTCAAAACTGCTTGATGTTAATAACGGACAAATAAATTCTATCGGACAAGCATTAATGCTTGCAAAAAATAACATTAGCGGTCAGAACTCATCCAAGTTTTTACTTGTTGGTGATCCGGCTGTTAAATTACATCTGCCGCAGGTTGAAGCTGCAATTGACTCTGTTAATGGTTCATCTACAAGTAATGTTACGCAGATTAAAGCTTTGAGCAAGGTAAGAGTTGCAGGGTCGGTTAAAAACTTAAACGGGACTGTAAACACATCATACAATGGCAATGCAATTATTTCCGTTTTTGATTCTGAAAGAATTAAGAAGATTGAAATTGCTGGTCGTGACTATGATATGAAAGTACAGGGCGGGGTTATTTTCAAGGGATCTGTTTCCGTAACAAACGGATTATTTGCAACAGACTTTGTTGTTCCAAAAGATATTTCTTACGAAAATAAAAATGGTAAAATAGTTGCCTATATTTTTAATAATGAAACCGATGGCAATGGTTATACGACAAATGTAACAATTGGCGGAACAGGATCGCTGGCCAATGATAATAAAGGTCCGGAAATTGACATTTATTTTGACAATATAAATTTCAGTAATTCGAATCTGGTTAACAGTAACTTCAAACTTATTCTTGATATCGAAGATCAGACAGGTCTTAATACAACCGGTTCCGGTATCGGACATAAACTTGAAGGTATAATAAATGATGATCAGAGTAAAGTAATTGATTTTACCAACGCATTTGTAGGTGATAAAGATGCAGGCGGTAAATCAGGTAAAGTAGAATATAATTTTTCCGGGTTTGAAGCCGGAGAACATAAAATAAAAGTAAAAGCCTGGGATGTATTTAATAACCCGACTGAAACAGAAGAGTATTTTACGGTTATGAATACAGGCGGACTTGTTCTTAGAAATATTTACAATTTCCCAAATCCCTTTGCTGATAAAACAGTCTTTACTTTCCAGCATAACGTTGGAGAACCTGTTGATGTAAAAATAAAAGTTTATACTGTAGCAGGCAGATTGATTCGCGAAATTGAAGAACTTTCTATAAGTGACAAATTTGTGAAAATTGCCTGGGACGGACGCGATGAAGATGGAAGTGAAATTGCGAACGGGACTTACTTTTACAAATTAATTGTTAAAACCAATAGCGGTGAATTTAACAAAACAGCTGTTGGTAAACTTGCAGTAATAAAATAAATATGAATTATCTATCATTTGGAGGTTATATAAATTATGAAAAATGTTCTTAAGCTGGTATTATTGGGATTAGTTTTATCTGGTATCGGAAAAGTTACCTATGCTCAAGGTCAATCAGCAGTACCTTTCTTGATGCTTGCTCCTGATTCAAGAGCGGGTGGTATGGGTGAATCCGGAAGTGGTATAGCTGATAACTCTGCCGCTATTTTCTGGAATCCTGCTGGTATAGCTTTTCTTACTGGTTCTGAGATAAGTTTTACTCACTCAAACTGGTTACCACAACTTAATCTTGATGATCTTTTTTACGAATATTTGACTTACAGACAATATGTTGAAAGTTTAAACGGTAGTATTACTGCCAGTATTACATATATGAACTTTGGCGAGTTTATTCGTACAAATGACGCTGGAAATGAAATAGGACGATTTAAATCTTTTGACGGTGCCTTAACGGTTGGTTATGCTACAAAAATTCATAATGACTGGGGTTTGGGTGTAAATCTTAGATTAATCCATTCAAGTCTTTCAGATAAACCAACTGCAGAAGAAGAAGGCAGCGGTAAAGCAACAACTGTTAGTGTTGACGTTGCAGCAATGTGGAGACCGGAAGAACTACACCTGCCATTAATTGGTGATTTTTCAAATAGATTAAGCATCGGTGCTAATCTTAGTAATATGGGTCCGAAAATTTCATATATAGATAAAGATCAGGCTGATCCGTTACCAACAAATTTCCGTCTTGGTATTGCAGCAAGAATATATGAAGATGAATATAATTCACTTACTTTTACAGCAGATTTTTCAAAACTTTTGATTGATAAACTAGACAGTTTAGAAGAGCCAAAAGACAGAGCAGAATTTTATGAAGCTATTTTTACTTCCTGGGGTGATGAATCTTTTGGAGAAGAACTTCAGGATATCACAACTGCTCTTGGTTTAGAGTATTGGTACGGAACTCCCGGCGATTTTCGTTTTGCAGTTAGAGGTGGGTTTTTCTACGAAGATCCTAACAGAGGTAACAGAAAGTTTGTAACTTTTGGTGCCGGTATCAGATATGAAATGTATGGCTTTGATTTTTCATACATAACCACAAGCGTCTTCCCCGATGGAAGTGAACATCCTCTTTCAGATACTGTGAGGTTCACACTTTCAATGGCTTGGGGAGATGAAGGTAAACCGAAAAAACGGGTAAAAGGATTCCCAAGAGGAATTTAATCATATAATTTACTAACTTTGGATGGGCAGTTTTCTGCCCATTCTTTTTTTATAGACTATAGTAAAACTTTTAACAGGGTTAAAATGAAAAAAATACTTTTATTAATTATTATCTCAGGATTGCTGATTTCAATAAAAGCCCAGGAAGTTTCTCCGCAATTTACCGGTATTTTGAATATTGACTCAAAAGAAATGTTGGAAAACACCATAACAAATAATTTTGTTATGCCGGATGAAGTTCTGCCCGGTAAAAAATCTCCTTTTCTTGCAGGAGCAATGTCATTTATAATTCCCGGTAGTGGTGAGATTTATACAGGAAACTATCTTAAAGCCACACTTTTTGTTGCAGCGGAAGTTACCTTGATTTACATGAGATCTCATTATAATAATAAAGGTGATGATAAAACTACCGAGTTTGAAAATTATGCAAACCAGAAGTGGAGCGCTGTTCGATATGCTGAATGGTCTATGAAAAAATTTGGATTATACGATGAATGGCACGATAAAGTGATCGATTCTTCTCAACCACAAGGTGTTAACTGGGATAAGCTTAATGCAATGGAAGATGTTATTAGTGCCACCGATGCGGGAAAATATTATTCTCATAAGTTAGCACCATTTTCAGATCAGCAATATTATGAAATGATAGGGAAGTATACTCAGTTTGTTGCGGGATGGGAGGATTTTAGTAATCCTGACTGGAACTACGGCGACGGTATTACTGAAAACTTCAGAGAATATAAAGGAATGCGCGGTTCTGCAAATGATTATTACAACAAAGCTTCAACATTAATGGCTGTTATAGTTGTAAATCACGTAATAAGTGGTATTGATGCAATTTTATCAGCAAACTCATATAACAAGAAAATTGAGCTGAAAGCAAACCTTGCCAATAGAAATTTTGGTTTTAGAAACGTATATTATCCCGAAATAAATTTAAGATTAAGTATATAAAAGATTAGACTGGATATAAGATGAGAATACCTTTAGTTGTTATTGTTGGTCGCCCGAATGTAGGGAAATCAACATTGTTTAACAGATTAACACATAGTAAAGATGCTATTGTAGATGATTTTAGCGGAGTGACAAGAGACAGAAATTATGGCGAGTTGGATTGGAACGGAATTCATTTCAGAGTTATGGATACAGGCGGTTATGTTCCAGATTCTGAAGATCTGTTTGAAATAGCAATTAAAGAGCAGGTTGAAATTGCACTTGACGAAGCAGATGTTGTATTGTTTGTAACTGATGGCAGAACAGGCTCAACCCCTGTTGATTACGAAGTTGCAAAAATGCTGAGAAGTTCTCAAAAACTTTCTTATCTGCTGGTTAATAAATCTGATAATGTAGAACTTGGATACAATATCAGTGATTTTTATAAACTGGGAATAAATAATATTTATGATATTTCCGCACTAAACGGACGAAATATTGGTGATCTTCTGGACGATGTTGTTGAACAGCTCGATCTTGAACCTTTTGATAAGGCTGAAGATGACAGATTAAAAATAGCTGTTCTTGGTCGCCCGAATGCAGGAAAATCTTCTCTTACAAATGCTTTGCTTGGTTACGACAGAAGTATTGTAACAGATATTCCGGGAACCACAAGAGACAGTCTTGATTCGGTTCTAAAATATTACGGTGAAGAGATTCTGCTTGTTGATACTGCCGGACTCAGAAAGAAAGCACGTGTACACGAAAATATAGAGTTCTACTCAAATGTTAGAACCTATCGCTCCATTGCAGAATGTGATGTTGCGGTAATTATGATTGATGCAACCCTCGGACTCGGAAAACAGGATCAGACAATAATTCAGGAAGCTGTAAGAAGAAGAAAAGGAATTATCCTTGCCGTAAATAAATGGGACCTGATAGAAAAAGATACTCACACAGCTAAAAAGTTTGAAGCCGAACTTTATGAAAAACTTGGTTCAATCAGCTACGTACCAATAATGTTTATTTCCGCTCTTACCAAACAGAGAGTATATAAATTAATAGATCTTGCAAAAGAGATTGAACAGGAAAGAAAGAAAAGAATTGCTACTCACGATCTTAATGAAACAATTCTGCCTGAACTATTGAAAATTGTTCCTCCTTCTACTCCAACGGGTAAAGAGGTAAAAGTTAAATACATTTCAATGGTTGGTGATAAATATCCTATATTTCTTATGTTTTCCAATGAAGCAAAACATATTCCTGATTCATACAGAAGATTTGTTGAAAAGGTCATCAGAAGGGAATACGGTTTCCGTGGTGTGCCGATGACAGTAACGTTTAAGGAAAAAAATAAAAGCGCCGAAGAAGAATAAGGCGCTTTTTCATTTTAATTTTTATACTACCGCAGTAGCTTCAATTTCTACAAGTAATTCATCTTCAGCCAATGCCTGTATAACAACCAGTGTAGCAGCCGGATTAATTTCTTTGAAAAAATCTTTGTGCGCTTTAGCAACTTCCTCTGCATATTTTTTATCAGTCACATAAATTCTGGTTCTGATAACATCTTCGGTTGTAGCACCCGCATCAAGTAGCACTTTACCAATTTTAGTTAAAGTTGAAATTGTTTGCTTGTAAGCACTTTTGCCGCCAACTACTTTTCCATTTTCAAATCCGGCAGTAGTTCCTGCAACTTCAATAATATTATCAATTCTTACAAGTCTGGAAAACCCGGCTAGTTTTTCCCATTTGGAACCGGTTACAATGTTTATTCTTCTTGTCATATTTCAATGTCTTATAATTATTCTCAAAACTCGTTAAAATCCAAAATAAATTAAAGAGAATAAATAAGCAATGAAATTATTTTACCATTATTAACTTTCCTGATAAAACTGTTTTTCCTTTAATAATTAATTTGTAAGGATATATTCCGCTGGCTTTATCAGATAAATTGACAGAAATTGAATTTACACCTGAATCATACATTTTCCAGTCAGTATTATAAATTGTTTTTCCGGTAATGTTAAAGATTTCGAGTCTGACATTTGATTTTTCGCTTAAAGAAAATCTTATGTTTGTTGACGGATTAAACGGATTGGGAAAATTGGGATGCAATACATCCACAGATTGTTCTTTCTGAGTTACCTCTTTTATATCAGTCACAGCCGGATTTGAATCAACCATAAACTTCCATAAAACTTCTGCTTTGGCATTTTGTCCGTCACTTATTCTTATTACATACTCGTGGTAACCTTTGGCTGAGAGAGGCGGAATTCCTGTGATTTTTCCGCTGTAACTGTCAATTTCCAGCCAGGAAGGTTTGTTGAGAATAGAGAAATCCGGATACTCAAAATCAAGATCCTGAGCATCTACATCAAAAAATATTTTTTCTTCCGGATTTATTCTCGGAGTGTGCGGCTTTGTTAAAAAGAAAGGCGCGGTATTAACAGAGGAGTATAATTTTTCCAGCGTTGCTATATCTCTGGAAGAATATTCGAATTTATTGTTTCCGGTAAAATATAAATTGTCGGCCGGATTAAATGAATGTCCCAACCCAAATGCATGTCCCATTTCGTGAAGTAATATTTCTTTACGCTTTTCAATGTTCGAATTATCTTTTAAAAAGATTTTTGCCGATGTAATTCGTTTTACAGTCTCAGAATTGCCGCTGGTATTTAACTGTGTAAAGTTTCCCTGATTTGTGGAAAAATCTATTTTTATATCTGCAATGCTTTCGTTTGAAGTTAAAATAATTGAAATATGCGAATTTACATAACTGTTGAACTTAGATATTACTTCATTAACAACTGTTGAATCCTGTGTTGTGGCAGCAGCATTAATTCTCTTAAAATAAAGTGTAACAGTTGTTTTATTCCATCTTGAATTTCCGCTTAGTTCAAAACGACTTTCAGCAATGTAATCGCTTAAAGAATAAAAGGTTTCCATTTTAGTTTTGAAGTGAGGCATTCTGCCGGGAAGATAATTTTTTGCAAAGTCACCAATTCTTACTAATGCAAGTTCAGAATACTTTTGACTGTAACCTTTATATAAATCGAATACTTTTTCATATTCATCTACTACAATGTTTTTATCTATTGCTGTTGAAAATGATAAACTTTCATAACTTTGCGCTTTGTAATATTGTGCTACTGCGGCACAATAAGAGTATGGGAAACCTTGAATTACATCTTCAAATTTTGTTATTGCAGTGTTGTAATTCTGCTCAGTTAAAATAATTGTATTTGAGTAATAAATCATTGCAAGCTGCAGTTTTGCATAAGCATCTGACTGAACAAAAGAGGACTGCAAAGCGGGTAATATTGAGTTACACACAGGGTGTTCAAAATTTAAATATGTTATATGCTGATTTGGAAAATTATCAATTACTTTTTGCAGCTCTGTTTCATATAAATTTTTGTCATTCAGATATTTCGCCGCTTCCGATATTGCAAGCTGTGCGTCATCTTTTAACAATGAATTTGGATGCTGAGTTATTATCTGTAAAAATTTATTTTTGATTTGCTCAAAAGTATCTGTCGATTCTTGTGTGCCCAGACTCAATTTATTTTTGTTGTCATTAAAATATATTGCAGCCGATATGTAGAGATTTTCATCATCTGCATAAAATGCTTTCTGAATCGGTTTCTCATTTTTATAAAGATGAGTTAAAGGTTTATCCTGCGCAGATAAAATTTGCAGAAGAAAAACCATAAGTGAGATTATTTTATATTTGTGCATAACAGTCCGTTTCTGATTTTACTATTTACAAATATAAAAAATGCGATCAAAAAGATCGCATCATATTTATTGTAAAATGTTATCCCAGTCTTTCCACACAGCTTCATAACCTTGACGCTTAATCATATTACAGATTTCAGCGGGAGTTCTGTCATCGTGAACCTCAAACTGTTCCAGAGCTTCATTTTGTGCTGCATATCCGCCCGGTTCTGTTTTAGAACCGGCACTCATTGAGGTTATTCCAAGTTTAATAATATTGTCTCTGAAAGTCGGACTCTCCCTTACAGACATCGATAATTCAAGCTCTTCATCCAACAACCTGTACGCACATATAAGTTGTACCAATTCCTTATCGCTGATTGGATACTGCGGATCAAATGAACCGACGTGCGGACGCAGACGAGGAAACGAAATAGAAAATTTGGAACGCCAATATTTTTTCTCAAGATAGCCAAGATGTAATGCAGTAAAAGCAGAATCAATTCTCCAGTCTTCAAGACCAAGTAAAACTCCTAGTCCGATTTTATGAATTCCCGCATTTCCCAGTCTGTCTGGAGTATTAACTCTAAAATCAAAATCAGCTTTTTTGCCGGAAGGATGATAAGAACTATAGTTACCCTTATGGTAAGTCTCCTGATAAACATACACGCTGTTTAATCCGGCATCAATCAACTGTTTATATTCATCCTGTTCAAGAGGCTGTACTTCTATACAAATCTGTGAAAAATAGGGTTTTATCAATTCAATTGTTTCAAGATAAAAATCAACACCAACTTTTTTAGGAGCTTCGCCTGCCACAAGTAAAATATGTTCGTAGCCGTATGATTTCAAAATTTCAACTTCTTTTAATATTTCATCTTTTGAAAGAATTGTTCTTTTAATTTTATTAGAACTGCTAAATCCGCAGTAAACGCAGTTGTTTTCGCAAATGTTAGATAAATAAAGCGGAATATATAACTGAACTGTTTTTCCAAATCTTTTCTGAGTTGTCTTATTGCTGATAGCTGCCATTTCTTCCAGATAATTAATAGCAGCTGGGGAGATCAAATTCAGAAAATCTTCCAGAGTTCTTTTTTCTTTTCCTAAAGAAATCTCAACATCAGTTTTGGTTGCCGAGTAAATCTTATCTTTAATCAGATCACGATCATATTTTTTTATTTCTTCACTAAACATAATTAATCCAAAAAGCTGGTTAGAGGACTGCTTGCAACTGCCTGTGAACTTGTTCTTCCAAGTTTAGCTTCAAAAGCCATTCTGCCTGCCTCTACGGCATATCTGAAGGCTTTTCCCATTGTAACCGGCTCAGAGGAAACAGCAATTGCAGTGTTTACTAAAACCGCATCAGCGCCCATTTCCATAGCTTCTGCTGCGTGAGAGGGTGCTCCTATTCCCGCATCAATTACAACAGGAAGGTTACTTTGATCTATAATAATTTCAAGCATATCTCTGGTTTTTAAGCCTTTGTTACTCCCTATCGGAGAACCAAGTGGCATTACTGCTGCAGCGCCTGCATCTTCAAGAAGTTTGCATAAAACCGGATCAGCCTGAATGTAAGGAAGAATTACAAATCCTTTTTTTGCCAGCTCTTCTGTTGCTTTTAATGTTTCTATCGGATCTGGCAAAAGGTATTTGGGATCAGGATGAATTTCCAGTTTAAGCCAGTTTGTCTCAAGCGCTTCTCTTGCAAGCTCCGCTGCAAACACAGCTTCTTTTGCATTTCTTACTCCTGAGGTATTTGGCAGAAGATTAAATTGTGAGTGTTTAAGATGTCCGATCAAATCATCTGAATTGTCGTTTATATCAACACGTTTCAAAGCAACGGTAACAAGTTCAGAACCTGATTCAAGAAGTGATTCTTCCATCAGTTGATTTGAGTTAAATTTACCTGTTCCGGTAAATAATCTGGACTTAAAAGTCTTATCAGCTATTTTTAGTGGTTCCATAATTTTATTTTAACTCGTTAATAATTTTTTCAGTTATGTTTTCCGGTGACTCATTTTTTGCAATTAGGGAAGAGACAGCAATTCCGTTAATTCCTGTTTTCATTAAAACGGAAATATCTTCCATTTCTATTCCTCCAATTGCAACAACCGGAAGAGTAATATTATTTTTTTTCATTTCAGAAATTATGTTTGTGTAACCTTCAATTCCTAAAACCGGACTCAAATTTTTCTTGGTTGTTGTAAATCGGAAAGGACCCAAACCAATGTAGTCAACTCCCTCGTCAACAAGATATTTGATATCAGAAATTGTATTTGCAGTACCTCCGATAATAAAATTTCCCCCGAGAATTTTTCTTGCTTCAGAAGGGGAAATATCATTTTTTCCTAAATGAACACCATCGGCGTTTACTTTTTTTGCAATTTCAGGATTATCATTTATTATCAGACTCGCATTACATTTTTCGCAAAGTTTTTTTATTTCAAGAGCTGTTTCAAGTATAGTTTCTTCCGGAGTATTTTTCATTCGTAATTGAACCCATTTCCCTCCGGCAGAGAGGAATTTTTTGGTCAGCTGTATGCTTGTCTGATCCGCAATTTCCTGAGTAATCAGGTGAAAGTTTTCAATTTTTTTCAAAAGTGACTCCCTAAATTTGTTTTGTTGCTTAATATAAATTTTTCAACATATTTTTTTGCATTTGAGCAAGACTCAGCTAAAGAGTTGCCATTTGCAAGGGAAGCAGTAAGAGCAGAAGAAAAAACACATCCGGTTCCATGTTTTGAATATCCTGGGAATTTCTCTCCTTCAAATATTTCAATTCCGCTTTGGGTAAAAAGTTTATCAACTATTTTTTTCTCGTTACTGTGTCCGCCTTTTAACAAAAGGTTAAAATCATATCTGTTTATAATATCGTTTAACTCGGCATCATCCAAATAATTTTCAGGAAAAAGAATTTTAACTTCATCAAGATTCGGAGTAAGTACATAAATCTGGTTTAAGATTTTACTCAAAAGTTTATAATCAATCTGATTATGAAAAGTTTCACCTGCAGTTGCCTTTATTACCGGATCCCAGATAATTTTAACTTCCGAATTATAAAATGTTAACCTGCTAATGATTTCATCCAAAGAATTAAAATCTTTAACTAATCCGATCTTTACAAAATTGACTGAATATTTTTTCAGCAAGATATCAATCTGGTCAATAACTCTTTTAGTTTCAATCCAGTCAACAGCAGAAAACTCTGAATCGTTCTGAATTGTATTGGCAGTAATTACACCCAAACCATATTGTTTATGATGTTCAAAAGTACGGATATCCGCAAGTATTCCGGCTCCGCCTGAAGGATCAAATCCTGCAACTGATAAAAGAAACATTTGATTGCTATACATATTTTTTAAGCTCTTTTAATATTAAGGTATTATCAGGGGTTTCCCAGATTACTCCCAGAACAGCTGCATTTTTGAATCCGAGTTGAACTGTTTTTTCTATATTATTATTTGAAATTCCTCCAAGCGCAACTATTTCAAAATCGAACTTTTTGCTTAGGAAATTTTTGGTTTCTTCCGAATTAAATTTCCCTGAATAATTCTCTTTTGAAATACTGTTGAAAACCGGACTAAGAAAAGTGTAATCGATATAAGAAGGAAGTTCAGTTATTTCTTCAAATGAGTGACAGGAAATACTTTTCCGCAAAAGTGAATTTTGATAATCACTCAATAAATGTTTCGATTTAGAAGTAAAATGAATTCCGCCAATATTATACTTCCCCAGTAAATGATAGTTATTATGAATAGAAATTTTTGATAAAAGATTTTCAGGAATTTTTTTTATCAAAGTTTCAACTTCAGAAGAGGGGAGAGCCGGTTTTCTGATATGAAAATAATCGGCTCCCTCATTAAGAAATTTTTCTATATAATAACTTTCTCTTTCAACAGGGTCGCTATGTGAAATTACAATAAGCATTATGCTTTTTTATAAACCTCACCACCGTGTTCGATGAATTTTTTCTTTTTGTCTTCCAGTTTTTTTGCAAGTTCTCTCACTTCCATTGTTGATTTCATTGAGCAAAAATGCTCTCCGCACATTGAACAGAAATGAGAAGATTTACTTCCTTCATCCGGTAATGTTTTGTCGTGATATTTTAATGCAGTCTCAGGATCAAGAGAAATATGGAACTGATCTTTCCATCTGAATTCGAAACGAGCTTTACTCATTGCATTATCACGTGCCTGCGCAGCCGGATGACCTTTTGCAAGATCTGCCGCGTGAGCTGCAAGTTTATAAGTTATTACACCTGTTTTAACATCGTCTTTTTCAGGTAATCCCAAATGTTCTTTTGGAGTTACATAACAAAGCATTGCGGTTCCGTACCAGCCGATTGTTGTTGCACCAATTGCAGAAGTGATATGGTCGTAACCAGGGGCAATATCTGTAACCAAAGGACCCAAAGTATAAAACGGAGCTTCAAAACAATGCTCAATTTGTTTATCCATATTTTCTTTAATCAGGTGAAGCGGTACGTGTCCCGGACCTTCAATGATTGTCTGCACATTATGTTCCCAGGCAATTTTAGTCAGTTCACCAAGAGTTTCAAGCTCGGCAAATTGTGCTTCGTCATTTGCATCTGCAATTGAACCGGGACGCAAACCATCACCTAAAGAAACTGCAACATCATATTGTGAAAGTATTTCACAAATATCTTTGAAGTGAGTGTATAAGAAACTTTCCTGATGGTGATACAAGCACCATTTTGCCATAATTGAACCGCCGCGCGAAACTATTCCCGTTACACGATCTGTTGTAAGAGGAATATGCTGCCAAAGTAATCCGGCGTGAATTGTAAAGTAATCAACACCCTGTTCACACTGTTCAATTAAAGTATCTTTGTAAATTTCCCAGCTTAAATCTTCTGCTTTTCCGTTTACTTTTTCCAAAGCCTGATAAAGAGGAACTGTTCCGACAGGTACAGGTGAATTTCTTATAATCCACTCTCTTGTTTCATGAATATTTTTTCCTGTTGAAAGATCCATAATTGTATCAGCGCCCCAGCGTACTGCCCAGACAGCCTTTTCAACTTCTTCGTCAATTGAGGAAGTGACAGGAGAGTTTCCGATATTGGCGTTGATTTTAACTAGAAAATTACGTCCAATAATCATTGGCTCTGTTTCCGGATGGTTTATGTTTGCGGGAATTATTGCGCGTCCTGCAGCAATTTCGTCTCTAACAAATTCAGGAGTAATCAGATCAGGAATTTTTGCACCAAAACTGCTTCCCGCATGGTAGCGGCCATATCTTTTTACTTCTTCAATTTTCTGATTTTCACGAATTGCAACATATTCCATTTCAGGTGTTATAATGCCTTGTTTTGCATAATACATCTGAGTGATATGTTTTTTCTCTATTGCTTTAAACGGACGAGTACTCACGTGTTCAAATCTGAGATGATCAAGTGAACTGTCATTATGTCTTTCTTGTCCGTAACTTGAACTTAATCCTTCAAGTCTTTCAACATCATCTCTTTTAGTAATCCATTCTTCTCTTAATTTTGGAAGACCTTTTTTCAGATCGATTGAATATTGAGGATCTGTGTAAGGACCGGAAGTATCATATACAACCAGTGGATCATTTTTTTCTGTGTTGCCTTTTGTATCAACAGTGTCAGATAATTTGATTTCGCGCATAGCAACTTTAATGTTATGCAGTTTACCCTCAACGTAAATCTTTTCCGAGCCGGGAAAAGGTTCGCTGGTAATTCCGTTTGAAGCGGGGATTTTCTCTTGTGTCATAACGTTCTCTCAGTTTTTAACCACCGCGTGTAGCGGAGATTATCAAAATTTTATCGTTTTCTTTAAGTTCGGTTTTATTCCAGTTTGATCTGGATACAACACTTCCGTTAAGAGCAACGGCGATTCCTTTTTTTTCCGATAAGTCATTGAGATGCAATAATTGCGATAAGTCCACTCCGCTTTCGACGGTTTGTTTTTCGTCATTAATAAATATTATCATGGAATTTAATAGCAGAGATGGTATAGTAGAAGGTTGATTACTTTTTCCCTACGACGGCATTACCCGTACAGGTTCAAAGGGTATGATCTCAGCCTTTAAATAAGGCACCCCTGCGGTTTCAGTTTGTTAAACAACTATTTTATGAAGATAAAAATAGGAAAACCGCAGATGAAATACAATGCGTAAATTGGAAATTAAAAATTGTATTTTTAGATAAGAGAATTAAAACATAGGAAAATAATATGGATTTATTCGAAGCAATTGAAAAGAGATATTCCTACAGAGGTCGCTTTACAAATGAACCTGTAAGCGAAGATGATTTAAGAAAAATTGTTCAGGCCGGACTTGATGCACCAACCGGAAAAAATATGCAAACCACTGAATTTGTTATAGTTAATGATGAAGAAAAGGTAAAAGAGATCAGAAATATTTTACCTGATAAAATGGCTGTGGCAACTGGCAAAGCTTATATTGCCTGTATAGTTGATAAAGAACCGGAGATAGTTTTTGGCACTCATCATTTTCAAATAGAAGATTGCGCTGCTGCAGTTGAAAATATGCTTCTTGCAATTACTGCTCTTGGTTATACATCTGTGTGGCTCGACGGGGTATTGAGGACAAATAACACAGCAGAAAAATTTGCTGAAATTATTAAGTGTCCGAAATCAAAAAAAGTACAGATTGTTTTGCCTGTCGGGAAACCTGAAAAAGAAGGACCAAGAAAAGAGAAGAAGAAGTTTTCTGAAAGAGTTAAAATGAACAGTTACTAAAAATTTTGAATGATAAAAAAAAGCCTGTTGAATTTTCAACAGGCTTTTTTGTTTTATTTGATGAACATCAGTTTCTTAGTTTTAACAAAATCTTTAGAAGATAATGTATAGAAGTAAGCGCCTGAAGCGTATCTTGAAGCATTCCAGTCAACAGTGTGATAACCTGCATCCATTTCTTCATTTACAAGAACTTCAACTTCCTGGCCAAGTGTGTTGTAGATAGTTAACTTAACTTTAGAAGCTTCAGGTAATGCAAATCTGATTTTGGTTGAAGGGTTAAACGGATTAGGATAGTTCTGATCCAATTCATAAGTTTCAGGAATTGAAGTCGCATTGTCTACGCCAACAATATTAGCAGCCTGAATTTTAAGATCATCAATTGCCCAGCCCCAGCCGTTTGTATAATTATCTGCATATAATCTGAAACGGATAAATACCTGATCTCCAACCGAGATGTTGTTATTATCCAGCAGATTTATTGAATGAGTTTTGAACATTGATTTGTCGCCTGCAGATTTATTATCATAAGCAGTTTTCCATTCAGTATGAAGACCGGCATCATAACCATCTGCTAATGCAAACCAGTTTATTCCGTCTTTAGAACCTTCAACAATTACATAATCCCAGAATTTAGAATCGCCGTAATTTGTATTTGGATCACCAGGTTCAACAATTGCTATATCTTTATATTCAAGAACTGCATTTTCAGCAGAAATTTTAACAGGACTTAATAACATAAAGATATGATCCATACTATTGCTGTAGTTATGTTCTGAATGAATTGCAGCATTATCAAAACCATTAGCTGTTTTTATTGAAAAATGGCCAGTGAAGTCATCCGCTCCGGATGCATCATTAAAGTCATTTACATAACCGTCAACTGCCGGTTTAAGAACATACGCGTTAGTTTGGCTTGCAGGAGTTCTATATTCTTTGTCACCATCATAAGAAGCTACATAAACTGAAACCAGACCCGTAGTAGTAACAGGAACTGTAACAGTTGTATCGCCAACAGTGTTGCCTAATATTTTTACAGCAGTTTTTCCGTTAACTTTTACAACAGTAGAATCATATACTGAACGTAAATTCATTTCAATTGATAAAGCATTGGGGATTGCCGCACTGTTCTTTAATACAGGAACTTTTGTTGAATTTGCAACACTATGTCCTGCAAGTTCAGGAATTGTTGCAGTCCAGATACCGCGTCCGTGAGTTGCTAATACAACCTGATCGCCAACTATACCAGCTTCCCAAATACTAACTGCAGGGAACGCAGGGTTGTTCATATATTTCCAGCTGTCACCGGCATCTTCAGAAACAAAAACACCAATTTCAGTACAAGCCCAATAAATATCAGTGTTATAAGGCATAATTAAAAGATCATAAACAGCTACGTTAGGGAATCCTTTTGAACTTACACCATTGTTTCCTTCAAAACCAGAGATGTCTGTCCAGGTCTGACCCATATCAGTTGTTTTTACAATCTTAGGAACACCTGATTGTGAGAATAACATAAATGCTGTGTTAGGATCTGTCGGGTGAGTTGCAAGTCCGCTTGTGAAATAGTTTCCAAGACCTTTATAACCTGGAACTTTTTTGAAAGTAACAGCACCATCTGTGGAAAGCTGAACATAATTATTTGCAGCACCAACCCAAACAACTCTCTGATCTGCATTTGAAATTGTAATAGGAGTACGGAAGGTATTAAAATAATAACCAGGTTCCATTTCTGCTAATGTCCAGGTTCCGCCAAAGTCATCAGATCTCCAAACACCTGAACCACCTGAAGAAACTAAG
>JBGRQB010000053.1:0-23441 GCA_041725875.1 Rhodothermaceae bacterium | reverse complement strand
TGTTGATTTGGAGTTATAAATTTACTTCTTTTGACAGAATAAAAATTTTCTAAAGATAATTATTTGAAAAGCACCTTAAAAAAAGTTAAAACCGATTTTGAACTTCTTGATGAAATCAAATCTGATGACAAATCCTCATTCAAAATTCTGTTTGAAAAATATTATTCTCAGTTATCGAGATTTGCAAATTTATATTTGAAAAATCTGGATATTGCGGAAGATATTGTTCAGGAGTTTTTTGTCCAGTTTTGGATTAAGAGAAATGAAATTTCAATAAATACATCGGTGAAATCTTATTTTTATCAATCAATCAGAAACAGAGCATTAAACTATAACAGAGATAAAAAAGAGAGTTTAAGTATAAATTCAGACTTGGAAAAGGTAGAAAATCTTTTGGTTACAGAAATCAAAGAAAATTTCGATTTTTCCATAATGAAAAATGCTTTCAATTCTGCGGTTGAATCTCTTCCTGAAAAATGCAAAGTTATTTTTAAAATGAGCAGGGAAGAGGGATTAACATATAAACAGATTTCAGAGAAACTCAATTTGTCGCAAAAAACTGTTGAAAGTCAAATGAGAATTGCTTTGATGAAAATGAGAGAAAAGCTTAAACCAATGCTAGAATCATTGATTTCGATTATAATTATATTTTTTCAAAAAAATATTTTTTTCTTTTAAGGGTAACGTAAAAATTTAGTGTCACATTAGTAAGAAGCGGAAGTAATATGTCAGACGAAACTAAAATAGAACTATTAGCCAGATATTTTGAAGGAATTGCATCAGAGGATGAAGTAAAAGAAATTCATCAATGGTGTGATGAATCTGAAGAAAATAGACGCGTGTTTTCTGAAATTAAAGAAATTTGGCTGATTTCCGGAAATGTTCATAAAAATGTAGAACCTGATGTAAACTCTGCCTGGAGAAATGTTGATAATAAAATTGACCGAATCGAAAAAACAAAACAGAAGAATAACAGAAATTTATTCTGGTATCTTCCCCGCGTGGCGGCTGTTTTTGTAATCGGTTTTGTTCTTTATTTTATGTACAGTGTAAATAGCAAGTCTGATTTAGTTTTTGTTAAACACAATTCATCAGAGGCAAAAAAAGTAGTTAAACTGCCGGATGGTTCAGAAGTTACGCTAAATAAGAATACCCTTTTGGAATATGTGAAAAATTTTGAAGGTGATTCCAGATTAGTAAAACTTGATGGTGAAGCTTTTTTTGATGTGACAAAAAATCCTGATAAACCTTTTATTATAAAATCACTGAAAAGCCGAATTAAAGTTTTGGGAACTTCATTTAATTACAATGCCAGTTCGACATTAAAAAAGAATTCGGTTATTGTTACCTCCGGAAAAGTTGAGTTTTCCAATATTGAAGGAAACAAAAGTGTGAAACTGACTAAAGGGGAGCAGGGAGAATTAAACCTGATTAAAGGAACTCTGGAAAAATCTTTGAATAAAAATAAAAACTATATCTCCTGGAAATCAGGCATTATGGTTTTTGAAAATGATACCCTTGAAGATGTAATCAGAATATTAGAAAATTACTACAATATAAAATTTGAG
Source organism: Rhodothermaceae bacterium (assembly GCA_041725875.1). GTDB lineage: Bacteria > Bacteroidota > Ignavibacteria > Ignavibacteriales > Melioribacteraceae > JBGRQB01. The sequence continues at coordinate 21,873 of JBGRQB010000053.1, read as the reverse complement.
TTCGTGAATTCTGAAAACAAATCAATAAAACTATCAGTAAAATTTGAAAATCAAAAATTGGAAGATGTACTGAAAATCCTTGAATTTACACTGAATCTAACATTTCAAAAAAGTTCTAATAAGATATTAATCAAGTAAGAGGATAATAATGGTTAGAAAAATGGTAATGGTAATTATTACCTTAATGGGATTGGTGTACATTTTTGCAGATGATGTCAGGTCTCAGGATAAAATTCTTAATAAAAAAATATCAGTCAATTATGAAAATGAATCACTCTCTTCTGTTGTGAAAAATTTGAATAAAAAATTTGGCGGAATTTTTTCATACAGAGAAGATTTGTTGAAACTGAAACACAGAGTGACATTAAAGGAGAGTAATAAAAGTTTAAAATTTATTTTAGATAAAGTTTTTACCGGAACCAAAATCGGCTTCAAAGAATTTGGCGGTAAAATAATTTTGAATTCCAAAAAGAACATTAAAAAAATCACTCTTTCCGGTTCCATAACTGATAAGTCAAATGGTGAGCTGCTGATAGGCGCAAATGTCTATATAAAAGGAACTACAACCGGTGCGAGCACTAACCAGTACGGATTTTATTCACTTACTTTAGATAAAGGTATCTACACAATTGTAATTAGTTTTATCGGTTACAAGACTCAAACAATTTCAAGCACCAGATTAGATAAATCGATGCGTTTGAATATTGAATTGGAACCTTCTTCTGTTAACATTGAAGAAGTTGTTGTTGAAGAAAAAAGATTGGATCATAATGTAACAGCCCTGGAAATGGGCGTAGATGAATTTTCTCCGAAAAATTTGGAAGTAATTCCGGTTTTGTTTGGTGAACAGGACATCTTGAAAACGATTCAGCTGATGCCAGGTGTTAGTCCGGCAGGAGAAGGGAAAAGCGGTTTTTTTGTGCGAGGCGGAGCTAAAGATCAGAACCAGATACTTTTAGATGAAGCTAATGTTTACAACCCTTCTCACTTGCTTGGATTTTTCTCAACATTTAATTCTGATGCAATTAATAAAGTGAAAATTATTAAAGGTAATTTCCCGGCAGAGTATGGAGGAAAACTTGCATCTGTAATGGATGTAAAAATGATTGAAGGAAATAAAAAGAAATATGATGTTTATGGCGGAATCGGTTTGATTGCTTCGCGTCTGGCTGTCGGCGGTCCGATTGTAAAAGATAAAAGTTCCTTTATTATTGCAGGGAGAAGGACTTATGCTGATCTGTTTTTCCCGCTTTTTACAAGTTCAAGTAATTCAATGAAACTTTATTTCTACGATTTTAATGCTAAAGCAAATTTTGTTTTAGGAGAAAATGACAGACTTTTTATCTCAGGTTATTTTGGAAGGGATGTTCTTTCTTTTGAAAATAAAAGTAACGTTTTTGGTTTGGATTGGGGTAACATAACTTCAACAGTCAGGTGGAATCATATTTTTGGTGATAAACTTTTTATGAACTTAACCGGACTCTACAGCAAGTATGATTATAACATAAAAAACGGAACTGCTAAAAGTGTTCTGAATGTTAGCTCAGGAATTGAAGACATAAATCTTAAAGCCGATTTTCAATATTTCCAAAGTGACATAAGCACAATTAAATTTGGTGCGCAGGTTATTAAACATAAATTTTCTCCCGGTGAAATTTCTAACACGGGAACTGTGCAATATAATGAGAAAACAATTCAAAAAATAAATGCCTATGAAAGTGCTGTTTATTCCAGTCACGAATATAAATTTAATGAAATATTTAGTGTAAACTACGGATTAAGATTATCAAACTATTCGGTTGTTGGTCCTGCAAATGTTTATGGTTTTGATAGTGATGGAAATTTAATCAGTGCCGAAAGAAAAAACAGCGGATTAATTAAATCATACTGGGGTTATGAACCAAGAGTATCAGCAATGTATTTATTAAATAATTCCAATTCTATTAAAGCAGCGTATTCTCGTAATATGCAGTATCTGCATCTTGTTTCAAATTCGTCTGCCGGAGCTTTCCCTCTTGATATCTGGCAGTCGAGCACCAACAATATAAAACCGGGAATTTCAGATCAGTTTTCACTTGGGTATTTCCAGAATTTTGAAGATAACTCTTATGAATTTTCGATCGAAGGTTATTATAAAAAATTACAAAATCAGGTTGATTTCAGAGCCGGTGCTGAGTTAACATTAAATGAGTATGTTGAAGGTGAACTTGTTTTTGGTAAAGGACAAGCTTATGGTGTTGAGGTGTTGCTGAAGAAAAATTCCGGAAATTTCACCGGATGGATCGGCTATACATTATCACGAAGTGAAAGAGAATTTCCTGATATCGATGGAGGAAAAGCTTTTCCGGCGGCGCAAGACAGAACCCACGATATTTCAATTGTAGGGATTTACAAAATGAATGAAACATGGAGTTTTTCATTTAACTGGGTTTACAACACTGGAAATGCAGTTACTTTTCCAAGTGGAAAATATTTTGTTGAAGGAAATATAGTAAACTACTACACGCAGAGAAACGGCTATCGAATGCCGGCTTATCATCGTCTCGATTTGGGTGCGACATACACCATTAGTGAATCTCAAAGCATTAACATTTCATTGTACAATGCTTACGGAAGAAAAAATGCTTTTGCCATTTCTTTTAGAGAGAAAACAAATAATCCAAATCAGACTGAAGCTGTGCGCTATGCACTATTTTCATTTTTTCCTTCAATTACTTATAATTTCAGATTTTAAGAGGTCATAGCAATGATTAAAAAAGATTTAATAAAAATAAATTATGCAGTATTATTCTCTTTCTTTTTAATGTACGGATGCGAAGATGTAATCACTTATGAACTTAACAGTACAACTCCCCGAATTGTAATTGAAGGTGCAGTTACAGACGAAGCTGGTCCGTATAAAGTGAAAATCAGCAGATCATCAGATTACTTTAATTTTGATAGCTACAATAATGTGAGCAACGCAGAAGTTATAATTAGTGACAGCAGAGGAAACTCAGAAACACTTTCAGAAACTTCTCCCGGAGTTTATGAAACGGCTGATCTTGTTACACATTATAACACTGAATATTATCTCAAAGTAAAAGTTGGCGACGATCTGTTTGAAGCAAGCACAATTCTGCTGGAACCAATTATTATAGATTCTCTTTCTTATGAAATAGACGAAGATGATGAAGAGTACGTGGTAACTTCTCATTTTCAAGATGACCCGGATAAAGAAGATTATGCTGTTACTAATTTTAAATTAGGAGATAGATATGAAAAACCAATGGCGTATTCTGACAGATTAACAAATGGAAATTATATTGAGACTCAGCGACACGATTTTCATAAAGATAGTCTGAAAACAGGAATAAACAGAATAGAATGCAGAATGCGTACAGTCGATGCTAACACTTATGAGTATTTCAAAACATTGATTGAAGCTTTGGCTGTTGGAACAGATTACTTTAGCTCTACCACTCCTGAAAATCCAAAATCAAATTTATCAAACGGTGCTCTGGGATATTTTGGCGCCTATGCCATATCAAGAAATAGTATAGATGTAAAAAAATAAATCTTGTCTGAACAACTGAAGTCCCGCTGGAGATTTTGTTTTTTTGAAAAACAGAATTTCTCGCGGGATTTTTTATTTGATACCAATCCTTTAAATTTTCCACCAAATACATACTTAGCAAAATCACATCTCCAAATTTTGTATACAATTTTCCGAAATATGTATACAGAAGATTCCATTGCTCCGGTTAAATTTACAAATGCAGAATAACGGAAGAAAAACAGTGAAATGTATTACTTTTTCTATGATTTGAATAATTAATCAAATCAGACAGCAATTAAATTTGTGCAACGAAATTTACTAAAAGGAAAAATGGCAGGAAAAAATGAATAAAAGGAACATAATTATTTTTAGCATACTGATCTCATTTGTCGTTACGGTGGGATTTTTATTATTGAAAAATAAAGAAAAGATAGAACAGGATTCGAATTTATCAGAGATAAAAACAAATGCATATCCTGTTAATATTGAAGTTGTAAAAAGAGATTCGCTGAATATTGAAATAATCAGCAATGGAATTTTAAAACCTGACAAAGAGGTTACAATTATTAGTGAGTCTGACGGAAAAATAATTTCAAAAGATATTTTGAAAGGAAAGTTTGTAAAGAGAAATCAGGATTTATTCAAAGTAGAAAGTAAACTGCAGGCAGCAGAATTGATGAAGGCCGAAGCTTCTTTGGAAAAGGCAGAAAAAGATCTGGAAAGATTCAGCAGATTATTTGACGACGGAGCAATCTCCAAAAGAAAGCTGGAAGAAATTAAAATTGTGTATAAAAACAGTCGAGCTGAATTTGCTAAATCAAAAAAAGAATTTGAGAATGCTTCTATTAAATCACCTTTTAGCGGATATATAAATGACATATTCGGAATAGAGGAGGGAAGTGTTATTTCTAACAAACAAAGTTTGTGCGAATTGATTGATATTAAAAAGATCAAGATTGAAATAAAATTATCCCCTGCAGAAGTTGAGCTGTTAAAGTATAAAAACAAAATAGTTGTGATCCCTGAAACAGATCAGGATAATTATTACAGTGCAGAAATTTTATCAATTTCCAGAAAAGCAGATACAGCCGGTAAATTTAATGTTGAAATGGAAATAGATAACTCTAATGAGGTTCTCAGAGCCGGCATTTATGCCGATGTGAAAATAAAATTAAAAAATAAACAACCTGCAATAAACATTGCCAGAAAAGCGATAATCGGAAGCTTAAGAAATTCGGAAGTTTATGTTATTAAAAACAACAGAGCAGAATTACGTCAGGTGAAAATTGGTTATATCTACAACTCCAGAGTTGAAATAACTGACGGATTAAAGGTAGGTGAAAAAGTTATTATAAATGGTCAGTTAAATATAAAGAATGGATCTGAAGTCCAGGTAGTGGAATTATAACGGAGGAAATATGAACTTAACTCAGATCTCAATTAACAGACCAACAATCATAGTTGTGATATTTATAGTTTTAGTAACTATGGGTCTGTACAGTTACAGTTTACTGAACTACGAACTGATGCCTGACATCGGTTCTACAAATTTAACAATAACAACAGCATATCCGGGAGCTTCGCCATCTGAAGTTGAAAACTCTGTGACAAAAATAATTGAAGACGGAGTTATCTTAACTGAAGATATTGAAACCATCAGTTCAAAATCTCTGGAGGGATTATCAATTGTAAGATTGGAAATGAATCAGGGAATAGATGTAGATAAAAGTATTGAAGAAGTTCAGCGAAATATAAATCAGATTTTAAGCAAGTTGCCAGATGATGCAAAAACTCCAATGATTAAAAGATTTAATTTGGATAATCTTCCTGTTTTGAGATTAGGACTGTTTTCCAAATTATCAACAACAGAGTTTTACGATTTAATTGATCGAATAATTAAACCAGAAATATCACAAATTACAGGTGTTGGTGAAGTTGACATAGTTGGCGGTAATGAAAGAGAAATTAAGATCAATCTGAACTCGCAATATTTGGAAAAATATAATCTTGATCCGGCTCAGATTGTTCAGATTATCGGAAGAGCAAATTTGGATTATCCAACCGGAAAAGTTGAATCACAAACAAATACAGTCAATATCAGATTAAGCGGCAAAGTTAAAGATGTTGATTTATTAGAAAATGTAATTCTGAAATATGACAATAACACTCCAGTCAAGTTAAAAGATATTGCTGAGGTTTTAGATTCGCAAAAGGAAACAAAATTAATAAACAGAACCAACGGACAAAATTCAATTGGTCTGACTATCTCAAAGCAGACAGGCACAAACAGCGTTGAATTAAGTAAAAAAATCAGAGAGAAATTACACAAGCTGAAAATCAGATTTTCCAAAATAGAGTTTGATTTTAAACTAGCTTATGATTCCTCTGAATTCACATTGGAAGCTGCTAATGCTGTTCAGGTTGATTTAATGCTGGCAATCATTTTGGTAGCAACCGTGATATTACTTTTTCTTCATACCTTGCGAAACTCCTTAATAGTAATGATCTCTATTCCAACTTCAATTGTATCAACCTTTATAGTAATGAACATTTTCGGGTTTTCCCTAAATATGATGACTCTTCTGGCGTTATCATTGGTGATTGGTATTTTAGTTGACGATTCAATAGTTGTTTTGGAAAATATTCATCGTCATCTTGAAATGGGAAAAGATAGAGTCAGAGCATCGTATGACGGGAGAATGGAAATTGGATTTACCGCACTCTCTATAACTTTAGTTGATATTATTGTTTTTGTCCCGATTACTCTGGCAACAGGAATGGTTGCGACTATTTTATTTCAATACTCAATAGTAATAATTGCTTCAACATTGATGAGTCTGTTTGTATCATTTACACTGGTACCTTTTGTCTCTTCTCGATTTGCAAAAATTGATCACCTGAATAATAAATCTCTACTTGGAAAAATAATAACATCTTTTGATAAAGTGATAAATCTGATAACCAATGAAACTTTGAGGTTTTTGAAAATTTCACTGGAGAGAAAATTTGTTGTGTTGTTTTCTTCTTTCATCTTATTGATTGGTGCCGTAGCATTGATTCCTGCCGGACTTATCGGAAGTGAGTTTTTGGATGCAGGTGACAGAGGAGAATTTATAATTGAAATCGAAGCTGAAAAAAACACTCCGTTAAAAGAAACTAATCAGATTTCTTTATCAGTTGAGTCAGTTATTACGGTTCATCCTGAAGTGAAATCATATTATGTGTCTGTCGGAAAAAACAGTATTGGAAATACAGGAACCAGCACAAGTAATTATCAATCGGAAATCAGTGTTCAACTTGTATCAAAATCGGAAAGAGAAATTAGTACGGAATATTTTTCAAGAAACTTAAAACTGGAGCTTGAAGAAAAAATTCCCGGAGTGAAAATAAGAGTTAAGACTGTCAATTTGTTAGGATCAATAACAACTCCGGTACAAATTGTTTTGAGAGGCGGAGATATAAAGGAACTCACTGAATTCACAGAATATGTCACTGCATTGGTCGATTCAACAAAGGGAACAATTGAAGTGCAGTCATCAATTGAAAGTGGTTTGCCTGAATATAAAATTGAAATTGACAGGGAAAGATTAAAGAAACTCGGACTTTCAATAGCAACTGTCGGGTTTAATTTACAAGTAGCCTTTAACGGCAATAACACAAATAAATTCAGAGGAATTGAAAAGGAATATGATATAAATATTAAACTGGACGATTTTGACAGAAACAGCAGAAGAGATATAGAAAATTTCCAGTTTATAAATAATAAAGGAGAGTTAATAAAACTAAAACAGTTTGCTCAAATTACAGAAGGTGCCAGTCCGTTTCAAATGGAAAGATCAAACAGGATAAGTTCACTTAGCGTTGAAGCCGGCGTAATCGGGAGAAAGTCTGGCGAAGTGATTAGTGAGTTAAGAAAAAAAATTGCAGCACACGGAATTCCTCAGGGAATTGATCTTGAGTTTATCGGACAGGCAAAAAATCAATCCAGAGCTTTTGGAACTTTAGGAGCAGCGCTGTTGATTTCGGTATTTTTAATTTACCTGCTGATGGTAGTGCTTTATAACTCCTATATTTATCCGCTTGTAGTTTTGTTTTCAATTCCGTTATCCATAATTGGAGCATTGCTTGCCCTGGCTTTAACACAACATTCGTTAAGTGTTTTTTCAATTGTGGGTATAATTATGTTAATCGGATTAGTGGCAAAAAATGCTATTCTGGTTGTGGATTTTACGAACGAATTAATCAATAATGGAAAAGAAGTGAAAGCTGCAGTGCTGGAAGCTGTTAAGTTGAGGTTCAGACCAATACTTATGACAAACCTTTCAATGATTATCGGATTGTTGCCATTGGCTGTGGCCGGCGGACCCGGAGCCGAGTGGAAGAACGGATTGGCCTGGGCATTAATTGGCGGGCTATCGAGTTCAATGGTTTTATCTCTCATTGTTGTTCCCGTTGTTTATTTGGTAATGGATAATCTGAAAAAGAAATTTGGGTTTGATAACAGAAGAAAAATTTATTTAAGCCTCGAAAATAAATAGTGTTCAGTTCGTATAATATCAGAATGAACAGAAGGGCCTTCGGGTCCTTTTTTATTATCAAAAAAATGATGATTTAAGAAGAAATTTAATGCAAAGCAGTGTTGAAAATTTCAAACAAGTGAATTGTATAATTAATTCAGGGATTAGAATAATCTTGCAAAATATTTTTCTCATACCTTTAGTTTAGAAATAATGGAGATGAAAAATGAATAATAAAAAAAACAGATGGGATATTTCTCAAATGCCCGATTTGAATGGTAAAGTGGCTATAGTAACGGGAGGAAACAGAGGATTAGGTCTGGAAATAGTTATGCAGTTGTTAAAAAAAAATGCTGAAGTTGTAATGGCTTCGCGAAATGAAAAAAAAGCTTTTCAGGCAATTGCAAAAATTCACAGCAGAATTGGATATACAGATAAAGTGCAATTTATTCCACTCAATCTGCTTGAGAAAAAATCTATTGTAAATTTCTCTGCTGAGTTCAAAAAAACATATTCCCGTCTAGATTTTCTCTTTAATAATGCAGCACTTGTAAATCTTAAAAATTTGGAACATACCAATGAAGGATATGAATTACAAATGGCAACCAATCATTTTGCTCCGTTTATTCTTACTCACGAACTGTTTGATATTTTGCTCGCGACTGATAATTCAAGAATAATAAATGTAAACTCAGGCGCATATAAATTTGGTACTATTGACTTCAATGATTTACACTGGAGTACTAAAAAATATAAAAGGGGCCAATCATACGGTTCCAGTAAACTGGCAAATTTATTGTTCACAAAACAATTACAGAAAAAATTAACAGAATTAAAATCGAATACAATTGCATTGTCAGCACATCCCGGATTATCAGCAACTGAACGCCAGCAAAGCGAAGGAATGGGCGGTATTATTTCAAAGATTTTAGCAAGTCCGGTTTCTAAAGGTGTGGAATCATTGTTAAGAGTCGCAGTGGATAAAAATGCAAAAGGGGAAGAATTGTACGGTCCCAGATATGGTTTATGCGGTGCATCTAAATCATTAGAAATTAAACATAATGAGTATACAGATGAAATGAGTGAAAAATTATGGAAGTATACTGAAGAAGTTACAGGAATAAAATTTTGAGGAAGAAAATGAAAAAATATCTGATGTTATTTTTATTTATAAATGTTTTGACTTTTGCTCAAACTGAAAATCAGTCTGATTTTTGGGAATTGGTTTTTGATCAGGAAGGATATAAATTGTATACAGCTTTTCCAGATACCTTGTTGTCAAGTGGAGAAGAAGAGACATTGGTGAAATGGAAATTAAGTACGGTACAGTTTGCAGATTATGACAAATGCAAAAACATAATCACAAATATTGAGGGACATAAAACATTGTTCGTTAACTGTGAGGAAGTTAAAATACTCGATAAAAAAGATAATGAGCTTGTTGTTTATTATTACTTTGATAATCCCTGGCCGGCACCAAACATCGATAATGTTCGAACAACTTACATTGGTGAAAATGAAAATTCATTAATATTTAAGCAAGTTTGTACACCGGAAAAATTTGAAGAAACTGATACAAGAAGAATGAAAGTTGGAAAATTTGAATATAAATTTTCAAGAGTTGGCACTGATTCTACGAAGATAGAAATTAATCAAAAATTTGTGCCCGAAGGAATTCCAATATTTTTGGTGAAATCATATTTTCCTGACGGACCAATTGATTTTGTTAAAAAATTAATAAAATTAAGTTTTGAAGAAACTGAAGTAAAAAATTAAACAACAGGAATGATGATGGATGAAATAAGAAAAGTGAATACTATAAGTGAAACACATGACTTAATAGGATATGCAAAACCAAATCATCCTTTAATTTCAGTTATCGATTTTTCAAAGATTGATACAGAAAATATTCAGGATCATCCAAAAACAATTACCGGATTTTATTCCATTCATCTTAAAAATTTTAATCCGACCTGCAATTGGGTTTACGGCAGAAAGAAATTCGATTTTCAGGAAGGAACACTTGTGTTTTTGGCTCCGGGACAAGTAACATCTGTCCAGAGCAATAATTCGAATAATGAAAGAAGCGGCTGGGCACTTCTGTTTCATCCTGATTTAATCAGAGGTACGCAGCTTGGAGAAAAAATCAAAAATTATACTTTTTTCTCTTATGATGTAAATGAAGCTTTGCATTTATCTGAACAGGAAAAAGTTTTGCTGACCGAATTAGTGAAAACCCTGGAACACGAACTTAACACAAACATTGATAAGCACAGCAAAACTTTATTGGTGTCAAATGTAGAGTTGATTTTAAATTACTGCAACAGATATTATGACAGACAATTTATAACCAGAAGCAATGAAAACAAAGATGTAATTGTTAAGTTAGAAAAATATCTCGATCAATATTTTGACAATGAAGATAATCTTGAAAAGGGAATTCCCGCTGCAGGAGATTGCGCTCAGGCGTTAAATATTTCCACTAATTATTTGGGCGACTTATTAAGAAAAGAGACAGGAAAAAATACGCAGGAGCATATTCATACATTTATTATTGAAAGAGCCAAATCAGTCTTGCTTAGTTCCAACAGTTCCGTTAAAGAAATTGCATACGAGTTGGGATTTAACTACCCGCAATATTTTAATAAATTATTCAAACAGAAAACAGGATTGACTCCCGCCGAATATAGAAAATTTAACTGACTAAAAAGCAGTGCATTTCAATAGAATAAAAAATCAAAAAAGTATAATGGAATAATTTTTCCAATTTGGATTGATATTAAAAATAAAAATAACTAGATTTAGTTTCGAACGAAAAACAAAATTAGTCGAAAAAACGAAAAGTCAGTCAAAATGAGTAAAGACGAACAAATTAAAGCACAGATAATTGAAAATGCCTCACTTCTTTTTCAAAAATGGGGATTTCATAAAACCACAATGGAAGATATAGCCAAAGCAACAGGAAAGGCAAAAAGCTCGCTTTACTACTATTACAAAAGCAAAAATGAGATTTTCGAAGATCTTATCGAATCTCAATATATGGAAATGCTTCAGAAAATTAACGTAGAAGTAAACAGGTGTGAGAGTTATAGTAAAAAACTTGAAACATTTTTAATGTTGAGTTTCGAAGAAATGGCCAGTCGCGCTCCACTTTACGAAATAATGGTAAATGAACTGAATGAAGATAATAAGTTGCTAAAAAGTATGATTAAAGCAATTAGTAAGAGGGAAGTCGGAATTCTGGAAGAATTGTTCAACAAAGCTATTGAAAACAAAGAATTTAGATATTATGAGAAAGAGGATTTAAGACTTATTGCAGAGCAAATTGTGAGAAGTTTGAGACAACTCCAGGTTGTTATATACATTGAACAAGATAAACGGTTTAACAAAGAAAAAATCAGAATATTTGTCGATCTGATTTTAAATGGCGTAAAAAAATAAAAATTTTTAAATATTAATCGACCTAAAAACGAAAATAGTCGAAAGGATGAAAATGAGGACAAACATATTATTAGTCGCACTTATTATGTTGATGTTTTTAATATCAGCTTGCAGCGGTGAGAGAAAAGTTGAAAAACTAAGTAATCAGACGATTAAAGTTTCAGTCAGAACAGCCCAGAAAGTGAAGCTGGAAGAAAGCATTGCATATTCCGGCACTGTTGAGGCTGGTAAAATAATGCCGGTCAGCTTTTTAGCTACAGGAACTATTGAAAAGGTTTTTGTAAATGAAGGTGATAAAGTTAAAAAAGGAACCTTGCTGGCTAAAATAAATGATAAAACTTATAAAGAAAGTTATCAGGTGAGTCTGGCAGCATTAAACAGAGCACAAGATGCTTATAGTCGATTAAAACCGATGTACGAAAAAGGAAATATTCCGGAAATACAATTTGTTGAAGTAGAAACGGCATTAAAGCAGGCAAAATCAAACGAAGCAATTTTTAAGAAGAACTTAAAGGATTGCTCTTTGTATTCTCCGGGTGACGGATTTGTTGGCGGACGATCAATTGAACCGGGAATGAATGTGGGACCCGGAATGCAGGGAATTACCATTGTAAATATTGATAAGATAAAAGTTAAAGTTCCAATTCCTGAGAATGAAATTGCTCAGATAAAAGTCGGACAAAAAGCAGCAATAAAAATTGCTGCGTTAAATGATAAAAAATTTGAAGGAGCAGTTGACGAGGTAGGAGTTGTTGCGCATCCGTTTGCTCATACATATGATGTTAAAATTGCTGTTGATAATAAAAACAAAGAGATTAAACCAGGTATGGTTTGTTTTGTTAACATTACTTCTGCAAATGATAATTTGACTTTAGCAATTCCGGGAAGTGCAATTTCAGTTGATGAAAACGGAAAGCAATATGTTTTTGTTTGTTCGGAAGATGATTCCAGAGTTCAGAAGCAAATTATAAAAACAGGTAAAGTATTAAAAAATAAAATTGAAGTAATAAAAGGATTAAACGAAGGAAATAAAGTTGTTGTATCCGGCCATCATAAATTAAGTAATAATTCAAAAATAAAGATTTTAAACTAAAATGGTGGTGGGAATGAAGACAAAGTTTAATTTAATAGAAACAGCAATGAAGTACAAACAGATTACGCTTCTTATAACTGCTATCTTAATAATTTTTGGTATTGCTGCACTAGTTATTATGCCCAGACAGGAATTTCCGATTTTCACAATTCGTGAGGGATTAATTATTGGAGTATATCCGGGTGCCAGCTCAGAAGAAGTTGAGGAGCAGTTAACTGATAAAGTAGAGAAGTTTTTATTTGAATTTGAAGAAATTGACAGAGCCGAAACCTATTCAATTTCCAAAGAAGGAATGATGATAATTTTTGCAGAAGTTCAGGAAGGTGTTAAAGAACCTGATATTTTTTGGTCAAAAATTAAGCACGGATTAAATGAGTTAAAACAGCAGCAGCTTCCTCCTGAAGTTTTGGCTCTTTTTGCAAACTCCGACTTTGGAGAAACTTCGGCAGTTTTATTAACTATTCAATCTGAAAAAAGAACATACAAAGAACTGGAAGATTATCTGGAAATTCTTGATACGGAATTAAGAAAGTTAGAAGAAGTATCAAAAATTAAACAGTTGGGTCTGCAAAAAGAAAAGATAGGTGTTTACTTAGAAGATGATAAGTTTCAGCATTACAACTTTTCACTAAATTTTCTTTTAGGTGCTATTAAAACTGAAGGGCCAATAACTTACGCCGGTGATCTGGATGATAATAACTTAATTTATCCAATTCATGTTCCTTCGCGATATAAAACTGAAAATGATATTGCTGAGCAGATTATTTATACGGATCCAACCGGCAGTGTTATAAGAATGAAAGATATTGCAACAATTGTAAGAGAATATGATGATCCTGATTCGTATGTAAAATATAATGGTGCGAAATCTCTTGTTCTTTCTCTTGAAATGCACTCCGGAAATAATATAGTTGCCTTTGGAGATAAATTAGATGAAGCAATAGAAAAAGCTAAACAAAAGATACCCGACGATATTGTAATTTCTAAAATTGCAAATCAACCTAAAGTAGTTTATAACTCTGTAATGAATTTTTTCTTTGAGTTTTTTATGGCAATTCTTGCTGTAATTATTGTAACAATGTTGCTGCTTCCTTTAAGAGTTGCATCTGTTGCAGGTTTTACTATTCCAATTTCAATTCTTATTTCTATGGGCTTTTTATTTTCAGCCGGAATTGAATTAAATACAGTAACTCTGGCAGCACTAATTGTTGTACTCGGAATGGTAGTTGATAACTCAATTGTAGTTATTGATAACTATGTTGAAAAACTTGATCACGGCGTTGATATTTGGGAAGCTGCCTGGAAAAGTTCAACGGAAATGTTTGTGCCGGTTTTTACAGCAACTCTGGCAATAGTAAGCGCATTTGCTCCGCTTGCTATATTCTTAAATGGAATGAGTAAAGATTTTATATTAGAATTTCCTGTTACTGTGGCTATTACTCTAGGAACATCTCTTTTAGTTGCAATTTTATTAGTTCCTTATATGAATTTTGTTTTAATTAAAAAAGGATTAAAACAAGAGCAACCGAAAGAAGGGGATAACAAAAAATCACTGCTTGATAAACTTCAAAATTACTATAACAGACTCCTAGATAAAATTGTACTGCATCCGAAATTTAATATTATGTTTTCCGGAATTACTGTTGTTCTTGCAATAATAATAGCATCTCAGTTACCACGACAATTATTCCCACAGGTAGAACGAGATCAGTTTGCAGTTGAAATTTATTTAAAGGAAGGATCTTCTTTAACACAAACAGATTCGATTGTATCAAAATTTGAAAAGATTTTGCTGAATGACAGCAGAGTCAAAGATGTTACATCATTCGTTGGGTCAAGTTCTCCCAGATTTCATACTGTTTATGCTCCAAAGATGCCCTCAAAAAATTATGCACAGATGATTGTTAATACAACATCAAAAAATACAACAGTTGAATTGCTAAAAGAATACAATGATAAATATAGTGAAGCCTTTCCAAATGCCCATCTAAAAATGAAGCAGCTTCATATGTTGGGAAGCGATGCCCCGATTGAAGTAAGAATTACAGGAGAAAATATTTCTGAAGTCAAACTTGTAAGAGATCAGATAAAAGAACTGATGCAAAATGAAAAAGGAATTACCTGGATTCGAGATGATTTTAAAGATATGCGTAACGGAATTAGAGTCGATGTAAGAGAAGATGAAGCAAACCGACTTGGATTTACAAAAGCTTTTGTAGCATATACACTTGCTATGGGAATGAAAGGTATTCCAATTGCAACAATCTGGGAAGGTGATTATCCAATAGATGTTGTTCTTAAAAAAGAAAAAAATGACCGTGATGATTACGGAGATATAAGAGATCATTATATTTCTTCTCCTATAATGCTTTCTACGCTGCCTGCCAGACAAATAGTAAATCTTCAATCGGAATGGACTGAAGGACAAATAGTTCGAAGAAATGGAGAAAGAACTCTTACACTTAAAGCCGATGTAGATATAGCGTATAATGCTTCGAGAATTCTTGATAATATTAAACCATTAATAGATAAACTGGAATTACCCCGGGGAGTTAATATTTCTTATGGTGGTGAACTTGAAGAGGAATTTAAAAACTACACACCAATGGCAATTTCACTGGGAACCAGCGTGTTTTTGATTTTCTTCATAATATTATTCCAGTTCAAAAATATTAAACTAACAATAATTATTATGACCACTATGCCTCTAAGTTTATTTGGAGCAGTAATCGGCTTGTTAATTACCGGTTATCCATTTGGCTTTACTGCATTTATGGGAATAATGAGTCTGTGCGGAATGGTTGTAAGGAACGGTATTATTTTAGTTGATTATGCAGAAGAGATTAGAAACAAAAATAATTTGTCATTCTTCGAAGCGGCAGTTGCAGCGGGTAAAAGAAGGATGAGACCAATATTTTTAACAGCTGCTGCCGCTGCAATTGGAGTTGTTCCTATGATTTTCAGCGGGTCACCGCTTTGGGGACCACTGGGTACAGTAATATTTTTTGGTTTGTCATTCTCGTTGGCCCTTACACTTTTAATATTACCGGTGATCTATTATAAAATAATGGAAATATAAATTGATTTTCGAGGAAAGAATAATGTTTCAATCTATAATAAAATATATCACACCATTTCTGTTAATTGGATCTTTGGTGTTTGCACAAAATAAATATTCGCTGAACGATTGCAAAAAATTAGCTCTTAAGAATAATATAAAACTTAATAACAGTACCTTATCTGTAAACGCCGCTGAAGAAGCTAAAAAAAATGCTTATACAAAATATTTTCCTAATTTGAGCATTAGCGGAAACTATTTTAAATCCAGCGATAAACTAATGGTAAACAAATTAAATCTGGATGGGAATGTTTTAAGTTTGCCTGTACTGGATGAAGTTTTATCCGGTTCAGTAAATTTAATGCAGCCATTGTATACTGGCGGAAGAATAAAAACAGGGAATGAACTTGCTGAACTGGATATTGATGTAAAAACTTTATCTAAAGCTTTAATCAGAAATGAGGTTTTGAAAAATACTGAACAACTTTTCTGGCAGCTTATTGAATTAAAAGAAAAACATAAAACAATAATAAGTTATGAAAATCTTTTAACAAAACTTTACAAACAGGTAAGTGATGCAAAAGCAGCCGGACTGGCAACAAGAAATGATTTACTGAAAGTGAAAATTAGTCAAAGCGAAGTGAAAATAAATAAAACCAAACTTGAAAATGGAATAGAATTATCAAGGTTAGCATTGTGTCAATATATTGGTTTACCTATGGATAAGAATTCTCTTTTTGAAGATGTTATTACCACACTATCTTTACCTGAGCAGTTTTTTGTAGATCCGGTTAAAGCTCTTTCGAAAAGAAAAGAAACTCGGTTACTGGAAAAAGGTGTTAAAGCAGAGGAACTGAAAACTGATTTGACACGCGGTGAATTATTGCCGACATTAAGCGTAGGAGTAAATGGATTTTACTTAGATGTTCTGGATAATGAAGGTGAATTTTATACATCATTTATGGGAAATGTATCGATTCCTATATCTGACTGGTGGGGTGGTTCACATGCTTTGAGTGAAAGAGAAATAAAGGAACAGATTGCAGTAAATCAAATGAAAGATTCTAAGGAGTTAATGGTGCTGCAAATTCATAAAGCCTGGAACGATTTAGTTGAAAAATATAAACAGGTAAATTTAGCAGAAGAAACTGTTGAACAAACAACTGAGAATTTAAGTTTGAATGAAGATAGTTATAATAACGGACTTACAGAAATTTCTGATCTTCTGCAAGCAAAAGCAAAATATCAAGAATCGCTGGATAGATTAATTGAAGCAAAAGCCAGTTACAAGATTCAGATTGCTGTTTATTTACAGGTAACAGGAAGTGATTTATAAACCGGATTAAATATGAGTGACAAATCAAAATCTTTGGAAAGAAAAAATGAGCTGATAAAAATTGGTGCTCAGATTTTTAGTAAAAACGGATTTTATAATACAAGTCTTGAAGATATAGCAAAAGCCGCGGGAGTAACCCGCGGTGCGATCTATCATAATTTCGGTAATAAATTAGAATTGTGTAGAAATATTGTTGAAAGATATAATGAGTTTATTGACGAGATCCTTCTGAAAGATTTATACAACGGATCAAGTGATTCTATCTGTAAACTGACTGATTGTTTGAATACTTTTTTTAACCATCTTGAGAAAGATCAGGAGTTTAGAATTTACACAGAAGTAGTTATGAAGCTCAGAGCTATAAATAACATAGAAGAATTTAAGAATGATTTTAATTTCAGGTTTTATAAAGATTTTAATTCAATTAAAGATGTTTTGGATAAAGCTAAATTAAAAGGAGAGATAAAAAAATCTTTAGATACAAAATCTTTTACATTTGTTTTGATGACATCAATAATTGGAGTTATTGAAAATTGGATTTTTAATCAGAAGATTATCTCTCTAAATAGCTGTGCAGAACAAATCACTGAAATGATTATATGCAGAACAAGATTGATTTCAAACAATGATAGCAGCAATTGCAAGTCGGAAAGCTAAATAGATGTCACTAAGTTATGTAACAAAATATCGCATAAAAGAAATTATTTATACTCTAATATTTTTCTTTGTTTTTTTTATTGTAATAATAACTACAAATGACTTCAAAGATATTGCGTTTATTAATTTGTTAGCCGGAGTTACATTATTTTCGATAATGGTAATATTCTATGAATTATTGTTAAGTAAAAAAATCTATACTTATCTGGGTACTCCATATCAAATTTTATTCGGATTTATATATACTGCCATAGTTTTTGCCGTCACAGCAATGTTTTTAGTTTACATTGACCTGATTTTCAACAAAGAACTAACCATTGATGAAATTCAAAAAATAGATATTTATAAAACGTTACCAAAAAATATTTATACAATTGTTTTTTCATTTTTTATGTTTTTAACTATTCGATATCTGCTGGTGCAATTTCGTACCAGAATTATTAAAGGGACTGTTAAAAAGTATATTTTCAAAAGAATAGATGAACCTGTTAAAGATGTCAGAATTTTTATGTTTATGGATCTTATTTCATCAACAAGTTATGCCGAAAAATTGGGCTATTCTAAATACAGTAATTTTATTCAAGATATTTATAAAGAATTAGATGAGTTTGTGTTAGAAACAAATGGTGATATTTATCAATATGTTGGTGACGAAGTTGTGATTGTCTGGTCATTGAAATCAGGTTTAAAAGATTTAAATGCTCTTAAGTTTTACTACTTGTTTGAAAACAGGTTAAATGAACTAAGAGAATATTTTGAAAAAAACTATAACGTTTTCCCAAGTTTCAAAGCCGGATATCATTATGGCGAAGTTGCAATTGCCGAGGTTGGAGGAATTTTAAGAAGAGATATTGCATTTCACGGTGATGCTGTAAATACCACAGCAAGAATATGTTCTAAATGTACCCGACTTAAAGAACAGGTTTTAATTTCCGGTGATCTGGTGTCGAAATTTAAATTATCAATTGATCAAAATAATTTTGAATCAGTTGGTGTTTTCAGATTAAAAGGGAAAAAAGTTGAAACAGAATTATTTAGGATAAAGCATAACTCTCCAATTAAGCAAATTTAGAAAACAGCATACATTGTAATTCATCCTATAAATGGAACCCAAAATCAAGATATACTTATTCATACTTAATAATCTCAATAGGATTTATTGACGACGTTTTTAATGTTTGGAATAAAATTATGATTAAAACAATTGAAGTACAGATTGTTCCTGACAAAAGAAAAGCCCAGAATGAAAAATCAGTTTTATAGGCATAACCGGAAATCCATAATTGAATTACATAATATGACAAGGGAAGTGACACCAAAATAGAACAGAGTATCAGAATAAAATAATCTTTTGTCAGTAAATGGAAAATCGAAAATGTGTTCGCACCCATAACTTTACGAATTCCAATTTCTTTTGTTTTACGCTCAATACTGAATGTAACTAAACCAAGCAAACCTAAAGCAGCAATGATAATTGCAAGCAAAGCAAATATACTCATAAGTTTCCCGACTCGCAGTTCTGAATCGTACAAATGGGCAAATTGTTCATCCAGAAATTTATAATTAAATACTTTATGAGGTATAATATCATGCCAATGCATTTTTGCATGATTTAATACTTCTTCGGGATTCCCGTTTATTTTAATTGCGATATTGCGGTTGTTCACTTTAGGCATTAATACTAATGGTCTGATAACCTCTTTAAATGATTCAAAGTGAAAATCGTTTACTATTCCAATTATTTTATAATGAACTAATTTGTCATTATCTCCAACTCGTGATAAAGTATGATTAAAAGGATTATCAAATCCAAAATGTTTTGCACAAGCTTCATTAATTATAATTGAAGATGAATCGGTTCCAAATGCTTTGTTAAAATTTCTTCCTTTAACTAACTTAATTCCCAATGTTTCAATGTAATCAAAATCAATTGCCCATAATTGCTGAATTAATGTGCGACTGTCATTAACATTTCCATCCGGGAAAAAGACAGAAGTATGACGATTTTTACTTGTAGGAATAAAGTTTGTCACTGTGGCGTTTACTACATTTTTATGTTCTAGGAGTTTCTCTTTAAGAAGCTGTATAGTGGAACTTGGTCCGTTTGTGTTTTCAAAAATAATTGTTTGTTCTTTTTCAAAACCAAGACTCTTATTTTGGATGTAATCAATTTGCTGAAAAACAATAAATGTTGAAACAATTAAAATCATTGATATCACAAGCTGCAAAGTAACCAGACCGTTTCTTAAAATACTTTTGGAGGAAAGTTTAAGATTGTTCTTCAATGCTTTTATCGGTGAAAAAGAAGATAAAACAAACGCAGGAAAACTTCCGGCAATAAATCCTACAAGGATAATAATAAGCAAAATGGCTAAAAGTAAATTGTATTCGGAAAACAAAAGATTGTTAAAACTTAATCCCAGAAAAGAATTGAACAGTTCGAAACCAAAACTAAAAATTATTAAGGCAAGTATAAATGAAATTAAACTTGTAATTACAGATTCCAGTAAAAACTGAACAACAAGTTCTTTTCTTGAAGAACCCATAACTTTTTTGATCCCGACTTCTTTTGCTCTCAATGTGGTTCGTGCAGTTGATAAATTAATAAAGTTTATCGATGCAATAACCAGAATGAAAATTCCAATTATCTGAAAAATATAAACATATTGTATATCAGAATTTGGTTCATATTCGTCTGCCAAATTTGAATGAAGATGTATATCGTTAAAAGGCTGAAGTTTCAGTGTGTAATAATTTTTATTTTGCTTAAATGAATTTGCATCTATTCCATATTTTGCAAAATCTTTCATTAAGTAGCTTTCATTTACACGATCAATTTTTTTCTGTACCTGTGCAATGTTACACTCAGGTTCCAACTTTAAATAAATAACTACATTGTCATTTGCCCAATCCGATTGAGGGTGATAATCTCTTGTGAATAAAAGATTTGGTTTAAAATGTGTATTGGCAGGGAAGTCACCAAACACTCCGGCAATCGTAAAATATTTTCCTGAGTTCATTCTCAATTTTTTACCAACCGGATTTTCAGAATCGAAAAATTTTGATGATAATGATTGTGATATTATGATTTCATCAGGATTTTTTAGTGCTTCTGAAAAATCACCAAAATGAACTACGGGATTAAAAATTTTAGCAAAACTGCTATCGCCGGAGCAAGTTTTTTCTTCGTTAATGATTTTCCCATTATATGATAAAGTTGCTGATTTATAAGGAGAGATTTGCGTGAACTCTTTTATTTCAGGAACTCGATCATATAAAATTTTCCCGCTGATGGTACTTGCTTTAGTGGTTTTAATAATTTTCTCCATAAAAGAAGCATCTGTAGTCAATCTGTGAATTTGATCCGAGTCTTTTATGTGTTTGTCAAAACTGAGTTCATAATAAATATATGAACATATATAAAGGATACAGGTAATACTGATTGTTAAACCGATTACATTAATTGCAGAATTGAATCGATGTTTAATAAAATTTCTGAACGCAAATTTGATATTGTTTGATAACATTATTAATCCCCCTGATAAACTAAAATAGTTAAACCTCCAAAATGTGGGTCTGCAAAACTTTACAATATCGATAAACAATAAGAGTACATTTAAGAAATAACTATATTTCTCTTGCCTTAATAAAAATAACTCTTCAACGTCACCGGTTATTTCTTGCAGATATTTTGGTGAACAGAATAATTTTAACAAGCTTAATAAAAATTCAGGAGGCGATGAGTATTTGTTGTCTTTCATAAATTTATCCCGGTAATAAACCCCAAAGTTTTTCTCTGATTTGTTTCACTTCTTCAAGAGCTTTTTTACCTTTGGTTGTCAGTACAAAAAATCTTTTTTTCCTTCCGCCGCGTTCATTTGTCTCACCGCCAAGAGATGACTTAAGAAATCCTTTTGATTCTAATCTTGTAACAACGGTATGAACAGCACTGATTGAAATTTTTCTTTTAACCTGCTTTTCTATTTCCTGCATTATCGATATCCCGTAAGCATTATCATCCAAGATTCCGATAATGAGTAAAACAATCTCTTCAAGTTCTCCTAAACTAGTATATTTTAACTTCATAAATTATCCTGTAGAATGAATTTTATAATAACTTTCATAAATGTAGAAGAAATCTAATTATTATTTTCATAAATGTAAAACAAATAATGTTTTTTGATTTAAAAAATCAGTACGATGCAAGGAAGTTATAAATGTGTGTCAATTCTT
>JBGRQB010000052.1:0-23608 GCA_041725875.1 Rhodothermaceae bacterium | reverse complement strand
CTATAAAAAAGAGCGGCGTTACTTCCCCTCCCTTAAATCCGCAGCCAAGCGTAATTGCCGTGAATATAATTTTTAAGAAAAATACTTCGGGTGATTGCTGAACTGTAAAAGCTTCAACTATTGTCGGGATTCCGAGTCCGAGATACTTATGGGTGCCAAGCAATGCAGTAATTGCCAAAACAACAACTCCGCCGATAACCGGACGATAATAAGATTGCTTTACAAACTTTTTTCCAAGGTGACTTATTTTTTCTGTCGCTTTTGAAAAGAGCAATGATGCGAATCCAAATGCAATTCCTGCCAGAATTGTAAACAAAATAAGTTCAACATCAACTGCAGGTACATTTCCAAGCTGGTAATGTGTATGATGAATTCCAAACCAGCGTGTTACATAATCTGCAATTATTGCAGATGTAAAAGCAGGAAAAATTGCATTATATCTGAGTTTGCCGATATGATAAACTTCCAGACCAAAAATTGCACCTGCTATCGGAGTTCCGAAAACTGCTCCAAATCCGGCGCTCATTCCTGAGATAAGAATCATTTTTCTCTTCTCTTTATTGAGCTTCAGCAATTTTGTAAACTGATCTGAAATTGCTCCGCCTATCTGAATTGCGGTTCCTTCCCTTCCTGCTGATCCACCAAAAAGATGCGTTACTACGGTTCCAAGCAAAATAAAAGGAGCCATCCTGAAAGGAATAACTCTTTTGGGATTATGAATATTTTCAATAATAAGATTGTTTCCGGGATTGACCTCTTTTCCCCAGCGTTTGAAAACATAACCGATAAGTAATCCGGCAAGAGGCAGCAGATAAATTATATCACTGTTTTCAACTCTGAAATCGGTAACCTTTTCAAGTGAAACAAGAAAAAGTGCAATTGCAGATCCCACGCAAACAGCGATAAAAACTGAAATAATAAACCATTCAAAAATTGAAATAATTGCAGGAAAATGCGCAGATATACGTTTCTTAGCTAATCGAATTGCTCCGAGCATAACAGACTCCGTGTCTATATTAATAAACCAGTTAACACAGAAGTCATCAGCTCAAATGGCGGTTAAATAGGAAGACTTCATTTCCTTTGGGTAACAAATTTACAAATAATTTTTATACTGCCCAACTCAAAAATAAACCCGGCAAATGCCGGGCTCTTGAAATTCAAGGAAGAGAGGGGGACACAACTCTTCCAATCAACTATATCAACTAATCGCGAATTAGTTCAAAAATATTCCCATCACAGAAACCCATTCCTCTTCCGGTTCCAACATTACAAGACCTTCTTTATTGTTAAAAGCGTTTATGTTGGAAGTCATAGGCTCAATTGCAATTGAGTTTCTGTGGGGCGGAGTGTAAACGTTAAGATATTTGTAAGAGCCTGATATACTTTCCTGACAAATATTCAGGCAAATATCTTCACTCATTAGTTTTGTTACAATTTTAGGCTGATCTTTTGCCACGAAAATTGTATCAAAAAATTTGTTCTTTAATTCAAATCTGGATTCATTTTTATCCAGACTCACTTCCCTTTCAGGAATTCCATTGTTGTTTAGCAATTTGTATTTATTAACTTCCATTTCCATTGTAAGTTCATCAATACTTTTCCCTAGTGTAAAATAGTGATGCCAGCCGTCGGAAAAAGGAAGTTTTGAATCAGAAAGATTTCTCACTTTTGTTTCACAATCAACTCTGCCATCTGAAAGGAGTTTGTAGCTGACAAACAATTTAAACGGAAAGGGATATCCGTTATCATCGCCGTAATATTGATATGAAAATTTTAACTCACCGCAGTTTTCTGATAAAACTGCTCCTTCATATTCAAAAGGACGATTATATACAAAGCCGTGACAGGCGTTGTTTTCTTCTGGATAATTTTTTGCAAGATTATATATTTTTCCTTCAAATGTATATTCCCCTGCCTGTAATCTGTTGGCAAAGGGAAAAAGTTTTGCGTTGTTAAACTGATTATCACGTACTTCAAAATCTTCTGATTCAAGCTTACTGATAACAGAATAAGAAGTTTTATTTTTCAAAAGTACAACTTCGTTTAATCTGGCTCCAAGCTGAGGCAGAACAGTAATGTACTCTCCGTTGATTTTGTTTTTCAATTTTATTTCGCTAAATGAAAGAAAAGTCGATTCAATAATTTCAAAATTTGACTGCATTTGTTGTTGATACCTTAAACTAAATTGATGATAATTTCGGAATGTATTTATAATTGAATTACACCTGTTGAACGGATATTCAAATTGAGAACACTTCCTTTTCCAAAAATCGGTTCAATAAACCGGATGTAATTTTCAACAAGTTCTTTTTTCAAGATAACCTGAATTGTTCCTGCAAATCCGCCGCCGTGAACCCGACAAACTCCGTCAGGATTTGCTTGTAAATATTTTTCAGTTAAAAGAAGAGCAAGTACTATTCCCTGATGTTTAACGTTTTCAGGTGAATAGCAGTTTTGCAGATATTTAAACGAAGAATTCCCTGATTTTTTTACAAGATTCAAAAACTCTTCAAAAGAACCGGCTGCAAGTTCTTTTATCATTTGATCCACACGTTCATTTTCTGAGAAGAAATGAATTGCGCGCAGGACAGATCTGTCACCTTCTTTTTCTCTCAGCTCATTAAGTTTTTCCCAAAATGTTTTTTGATCGATATTTCTACAAACATCTGTGTTAAACTCTTTTGCAATGTTTTTCATTTCGGTCGGAATTGCTGCGTAATCATTTGTTAAATCTGCATGATTTCCACCTGTGTCAACAATAAGCAAAGAATATTCACCAAATGTTAAATCAATTTTTTCTACAACAGGATTTGCAGGATTGTTAAAATCTATTTTAACAATTCCTCCAACTGCGCAGGCAACCTGATCCATGAGTCCGCAAGGTTTACCAAAATATTTATTTTCTGCATATTGTCCTGCTTTTGCAATTTCAACAGGATCAATTTTATTTTCGTTAAAAAGTGAATTGAAAATTTCTCCGATAAGAACCTCAAAAGAAGCTGAAGAACTTAAACCGGAACCAATCATAACATCGCTTGATATGCAGGCATTAAATCCGCCAATTGAAAATCCTAATTCATTAAAACGTGCGGCAATACCGCGAATAAGAGCAGCAGTTGTTTCTTTTTCTTTTTCTACCGGCTCGGTTTCATTTATATTTACTTTCCAGCCTTTGTTAAATCCCTCTGAATAGATTGTTACTATTTCATCATCTGATAAAGAAACAGCAGCAATAGTATCCAGATTTATTCCGGCTGCTATAACTTTGCCGTGATTATGATCAGTGTGATTTCCGGCTATTTCGGTTCTGCCGGGAGCGCTGAAAAAATACTTTGGATCTGTAGAAAAACTTTCACGAAAATTTAGTGCCAGACGTGCAAATCGTTTCTCCTGATTTTTAATTACTTCTACTTCACTGCCGTACAGATTTATTAATTTATCTCTTACTAATTCCACTCTAACCTCTGTCATTCATTTTTCTTATTCTTGCAACCCATCCGCCGCCCGGAGCAAGATGAATTTTCATAGAATTTTTTTTTGTAATTTTTGTTTTAACTCTCTTATAATCATTTGCGTTTCTGTCAGCATTTATTCCATCTTTGAAAATTTCGATTTCAAAATTACCTTCCGGTAAGAAAGAAAAATCAACTTTTAAATCACGTTCTGACCAGTCTGTCATTGCTCCGACAAACCACTCATTATTTTTCTTTCGGGCAAGTAAAATATAATCTGAAACTTTGGCGTTTAGAATTATTGTCCTTTCCCAAACAACAGGAACTTTTGCTATAAAGTTAAGACACTCTTTTTCTCGCAAATAATTAGAGGGGCTATCGGCAAGCATTTGCAGGGGACTTTCATATACTACATACATCGCCATCTGATGACATCTGGTTCCCTGACTCATAGGCTTGTGAAGCAGATCTCTGAAATGTGTTTTGGTAGCATTGTTCATTGCGCCGGGAGTATAGTCCATAGGTCCGGCAAGCATTCGGATGAAAGGAATAGTTAATGCCATTTCAGGATCGGTTTTGTCGCTCCACTTGCTCCATTCTAAACCTCTAACCCCTTCACGAGTCAAAACATTCGGGTATTTTCTTCTTAATCCGGCTGGTTTATAAGAACCGTGAAAATCGATCAGCATTTTTCTTTCTGCTGCTTCCTTTGCAATTTTGTGATAAAAGTTCACAACTTTCTGATCATCACGCTGCATAAAGTCGATTTTCAATCCGGCTACTTTCCATTTTTCAAACTGGTCAAATGCCTGCTCAAACTGATCATCAAGAGTTTTCCAAACTACCCATAAAATCAATCCGACATTTTTTTCTTTTGCATAACTTACCAGTTCCTCCATATCCACATCCGGATTAAGAGATAGTAAGTCGCCAAGTTTATACCAGCCTTCATCAAGAATTATATATTCAATATTATTTTGTGCTGCAAAATCTATAAAATATTTATAGGTGGCTGTATTTATTCCGGCGCGAAAATCCACGCCGATAAGATTCCAGGAATTCCACCAGTCCCAGGCAACTTTACCCGGTTTAATCCAATCAGTTTCAATTTCACAAGGAGAAGAAAGTTTGTAAACAATTTGATTATTCAGAAGATTTTTATCTTCATCTGCAATTGCAAAAATTCTCCAGGGAAAATTTCTTTTACCTGATGTTCTTGCAATAAAACTCTCTCTTTCCACAACTTTCAAATCACGATCTGTTGTAAGATTTTCCTTTGCAGGGTAATATGGAAAAATTGCTTTTAGTGAATTATCAGATTTTTCAGAACCACTTAAATAAAATCCAGCATAATCTTCCAGATCAGATTCTGTGATTGCAATTTTGGGTCCGGTTTTCATATCAACTAAAAGCGGAATTGAGGAAAATCTTTCCTTTGTGATTTCAGAGAGGTTAAGATGTAAATATTCTCTTTCCTGATGAGTAAACATACTTTGCTCTTCAGGGAAATAGACTTTATGATCGTCTGTAAAATTGATATTAAATTTTTCGTCTGTGATTAAAACTTCATTTTCAAAATTGATTGAATGTCTGAAAGCAACTGCATCATTATAAACTCTGAATATTACAGAATAATTTTCGGTAAATTCTAAAATCAGTTCGGAATAATTATCTCTTATAACACTCTGTTTTTCTGCAACTGCCGGATAAATATTTTCATCCACTCTTTCAATTTTACTGCTGAGTAAATCAAGGTTTTCGCTCAGAGATTTACCATCTGTTTCAATTGAAATTACAGAAGGTTTAACCAGAAGTTTTTCCTTCAGAAAGATTGAGTATTTTAATTCTTTGTCATAGGAAATTACGACCTTCAATTTATTATCAGGGGATTTTACAACTTTCTCTCCTGCCTGTAAATATCCAAATAACAAAATTGCGATAATTATTATGTAACTTTTTTTCATAATTTTTCCGAATAAATTTTAGTGCAATTACTCAATATTTTAATTCGCTTTTATTATGTAATCTTCTTTTTTAACTACTTCAAGAGTTTTTGCATCTCTTATCAAAATTGTTGGTTGAGGATATTTTTTCCCGTCAAGTTCAACAATAATATAAGGCCAATCAGCAGCTTTTGTTAAAACTTCAAAACCATTTTCAGTAATAAAGATTGTATCTTCAACCTTTGCGCCTGTTATAGTAGGGTTCCACGCAAATGCTTGTCTGTTGTACATCATCTCCTTAATTCTGGGATAGATTACCCATTCTCTGTCATCATAACCAATGGCTCCACCCTGATGATGTTTCTTCCACTCACCTTCAAACCCGGCTTCTGCATACCATTTTTTGCATCCTTCAAAAACTTCTAAACTAGCAGTATTTGGTTTAGTTGCCTGCTGATATTTACTATTTACAATTGCGCATTGTTCAATTTTATTTTTAAGTTCTTTATCAAGCTCTCCAAAATGAACAAACCTTGTAACTGCAACAGGCATTCCCCATTTTTCAGCACAAACATTTATCATTGCATATTTTTTCAGAACTGCACCGCCCGGTAAAGCGTGACGATAGTTATAGATTCTTTCATCAACTGCTGTTAAAAGAACAGTCGGGAAAATTCCTCTTGCTCTTATTTCCGCACTTGTGATTGCTTCTATTTCATATTCATTCATTCCAGGTTTTATTTTTTTGCAGACTTCCTGAATAGCTTCGGTTGTTTGCTGATTAACCCATCTGTATCTTTCAAGTTCTGAATCGGAAAGAGTCAGACGCAAAGCTTTAATTGCACCTGCATCAAGTTTTGTTTCAGGAAAAGCAACGTCACTTGCAATTGTTCCTTTTGGAACCACACTTCGCAACATTTTTCCTCTTACATCTTTAACAGGATTTGATTCATACCAGTTATATTGTAAAAGTTTATATCCGAGTTTTCCAAGAGTTTCATCCATTAAACGACCGGATTCACTTCCGCTACACAAAAGATATTTTTCACCGTTTTTCAAAATCAATAATGAAGCAGCACCAACATCTTTGTTCAGAACTATTTGATTATGTGCAATACCTGCTGTAACCCAGTTGAAATTTCTTACCTGAGTAATAAGCATTGCTTCATATTGATTTTCAGTTAAATATGATTTTAATTTTTCAATTTTATTTTCTATCTCTTTTTTAAGAACTTCTTCACTCTGTGAAAATTTTGCATTTTTGTTCCAGAATGATGAATCATTCTTATTTATATTTTCTTTTTTTACACAGGCTGTCAGTAATAAAATTCCTGCAAATAAAATAATCAGTTTTGAAATTCTCATACACTTCTCCGAAAATATTTTTTTAGACTATTTAACAAGACTATATTTATTTTTTACTGCATTGTCATAATCACCGATGAAAATCCACCAGTTGTGAAGTTCTTTACCTTTGTGTTTCAGACCATTATTATGGCCGGGTAAACTTTGCATCCAGAATACAAACCAGTCGATACTGCTGCTGTTCCATCTGTCACTGTTCATTTTAGTTTTCTTTCCAGTTCCGTCAGGTTTCCAGTCTTCAATATCACTCATAACATAAGTCTGGTTTTTCCAGTCATAATCTCTTTCACCATTCGGAGGATAATGCGCCCATCCGCAGCCCGGATTAATTATTTTGTGACTCTTATCACTGCCAACATATTTTCCCCAGAATAAAAGCTCGTTCCACTTTTCAGGATCAGTATCATCTCTTCCGTCAACGTGATTTAATACTGCTTCAATCTGGTGCATATGGTTTTCAATTGTTTCTGAAAGACTTCTGCCATAGTTGTAATGATAAAGTGTGTAAGTAGATTTGTAAATCGGTAAATCATTTTCATCACGGTCACTGTTACTAACATCGCCGGTCGGACTCGCCATATTAGATTCCCACAAATCAACAACTCCGCCGTGGTAACCCCAGACCCAGATCTCTTTTACACCTTTATTATCAACCCAATCCTGACCATTAATTCTTTTCACAATTTCGTTGTAGTCAGTCATAGGTGCACTGTGACCTTCTTTATCATAAGTCGGTAATGCTTCAAAGAATTCATATTCTTTTACAACTTTATAAGTAAGAGAAGGTTTTGCTTCCTGGTTTTTATATGCGCGGAATCTCGAAGCTTCTTCTAAAGTTTTTGCAAGATCTTTTGTAATTCCGTTTACTTTGGTTTTTATTTCAGTCAGAGAACCGGAAACATCACCAGTTGCTTTTACATCAAGATTTTCTCCGTCAGCCGGAAAATATTTAACTACAACCACAGGAATTTCCATTGGAATATGAATTTCCTGTTTAACTTTTTCTTCCTTGCTGCAACCTGTCAACAATAAGATCATAACAATAATCAAGCTGCTATATTTTTTCATTTTGTACCTTGTAATAATTTCTTAAATCAGTTTAATTTTGCTTTGTATCAAGTTTATGAAGATCTATTAATAACTTAGCCATAATTGCATCCCAGATGTAATTTGAGGGACTGTTCAACACGTGGTAATCCGGACTAAAAGATTCCCAGAAATTATGATTCATAGAAAGCTGAGTTGTAACAGCAAGCATCATCTTTTCAGCAAGTTGTCTGGCAACATCTTCATAGCCGTAATTCAGCAATCCTTCAAAAACCATATAATCCCATAAAAGCCATACCGGACCGTTCCATTTACAGCAATAATCTACATAAGGACTATACCAGGGATCGTCTGCTGCAAGAGTCGGAACACCATATGTTCTCCAAAATTTATTAGGATCAGTTAACTTTTTAACAAGTTCATCAGCTCTCTCTTTTGGTGCTGCTTCTGCCCATAAAGGAAGTAATCCGATAATTTCCATTCTTCTTAAATCGCGCGTAAGATATTTAAATGAATGGTCTTCTTTATTTACAGAATAATAAAACTTGGAAGAATCATCCCACATTAGTTCATTTACAAGCTTTGAAGTTTCATCAGCTTTGTTGGTCCACTTTTCTGCTTCTTCCGGTAGTTTCAGTTCTGAAGCCATTTTTGCCAGACTCCTCATTTCTTTAATCACCATTAAAGTCAGATCCAGACATTCAAGCTCATCTGAGATATCTTCTTTATCAACATCAAGATATCTTTCTGCAGAAACCTGAAAAACCGCGTTGTACCAGTCACGAACATTTTCAATTATTCCGTAAGGTCCCCATTCAAAAGTTCCGTCTTTATCAAGATCGCGGTTTTCATACAGCCAGTCAACATACTTCACACCTGAAGCATAAGAATCCTGTAAAAACTTCTGATCTTTACTTGCCTGATAAACTTCCCAGTTTATCCAGCTGAAAAACGGAGCCGAAGTTGTGGAAACATCTTTATCTAAAAATTTGCTGTAGTGAGGATAATCCTGCAATCCTCGCGGTCCGTGACGATAAGCAATTAATCCGTCTTCTCTTTGCTGTTCCATATAAACATACTGAGAACCTTGTGCCGACTGCGGATCGAGATAAGCATACGCAAGCATACTTAATGATTCGTGCAGAACCTGATGACCGTGTCCCCAGCCCCAAAGCGGGTGACGAGAAAAAACATAGAAGTTGTGTTTTGTTTTTCCTTCAGGCGGCAACATACATCCGCGGGCAAGATTCATTGCGCCAAGATAAACGAGTTTTCTTGATTCATCAACAAAATTTATGCGCGGAATTTTTGAAAAAAGTTTTACGTTATCATCAACAAATGTTTGTAAGTTGGCTGATTTTAATTTCTCAATTTCTTTACTCATTTCAGCAAGATTATTTTTCACATCCTGCCATCCTCTGAAAACTCTGATATTAACAGATTCACCCGGTTTCAGTTCAATCTTTCCGTGCAGGGCAACAAAATCTACATTTCCCTCAGTTTTAAGATTTAGTGAATCGTTTCTGTCATCAGAGTAAAAATCAGTTTTTATAATATTATAAAACTGCTCCATATCGCAGGAATACCCGCCGTGGGAGTAGTGTCTGAAGTTTGCAGAGAAGTAATCGCGGGTATTTTCTGGATATGGAGCATTTTTGTATAAACCACTAATGAGTCGCCATTTTGATTCAGTATGCTCAGTTACATAAGCATTTTTATTTATATCGAAACTTTTAATTTTAAGAGAATCATTTCCAAGTTCTAACACAGGGTGAAGTTCGATGTTGTGTTTTACATTATCATTATTGGTAATCTGATAATTGATCATTGCAATATCAGAGCTGTAGACCAAAAATGTTTCCTGAACTTTTATTCCTTTGAAGAGCTCATATTCCATTATTGCCATATCAGCAAAAGATGCTTTAACAACAGGCTTTGAATAAAACTCGCCTGATTTTGAAACAACAACCTGATCAATTTTCCAGAGTGAATAAAATTTACCAGCCTGATCTCCTTCATACGAAATCGGTTCGGTTGTTGTGTAGTAATTCATTTTATATGCTTTATCTCCATACAATCTGGAGCGTGACATTGCAGCTGCGTAAGTTGTATATAACGGATCATCTGCTGCTGCCGAAATTTTCAGGTAATCATCTTTTATAATTAATTCCTGAGAAAAAACTAAAGCAGTTGAGAAAAAGAGTAATAATAAAATCACTTTAGCTGTTTTTAACATTATCTATTCCTTATTAATTTTTTGTTTCTGCCTGATCAATTAACATTTTGGCAACTATGCCTGTCCAGATATAAGCTTTGTTCCATCCGGCCTGATATTCATCGGCACTGTAAAATTCCCAGAACCAGTGATCTGTTTTAAGCTGATGTATAACATTATCAAGTACTTTATCGGTAAGTTCATCTGCAACATTTTTATAGCCATATTTTACAAGTCCCTCACAAAGCAGATACTGCCACTGCACCCAGATCGGGCCGTTCCAATATCCTATCGGGTTGTAATATGAATGATCAGCGCTAAGTGTTGGAATGCCGAATCTGCGCCAGAACTCATCTTTGTTCAGCAAATGTTTATTGACTAAATCATCCGCCTGTTCTTTTGTTGCAACTCCTGCCCACATTGGCAAAAATCCAACTATCTCTTTTATTTTAAGATCGTTCTTATTTTTGAAAGTAAAAGAATGATCATCTTTATTTACCTGATAGAAAAACTTCGATTCATCATCCCAAAAAGTTTTTGTAATTAATTCACTTCTTGTTTCAGCATCCTCTTTCCATTCTTCCGATTCATCATCATAACCAAGTATATCAGCCATTTCAGAAAGTGCATTTGCTTCACTTACAAGCATTGCATTTGCGTCAACAGCTTCAAAGTTGCTTGGCCATCCAACTTTATCCCAAACAGCAACTCTTGCATCTCTAACACATTCAAGAACAGCATGCGCTCCCCATTCTGTGAGTCCGTCATTATCAGAATCTCTGTTACTCACATAATAGTTGTAAAATCTTTTTCCTGACGAATATGCTTCCTGAAGGAATTTTTTATCGCCGGTAATTTTATATATCAAAAGATTTTGATAATTATACCATGGAGCTGAAGAGGTTAACTGACCTTCATGTTCAATTTGCTCGTTAAGGTAAGGACCGGTTCTATAGTTTATGTAACCATTTTCCCATTGTCTCTCCATATAAACACGTTGAGAATTCATTGCACCTTCAGGATCCATATAAGCGTATGCAAACATTACCAGACTTTCATGAAATACTTGTCCGCCGTAACCCCATCCCCACTTGGGTTCTCTTGAAAACACATAATAATTGTAATTACACTCACCTTCAGGCGGCATCATACATTGACGAATAAGACTAAATGCATTCCAGTACAACATTTCTTTATCTTTATCATCAAATTTTATTTTTGGAATTCTTGAAAATATTTTTTCATTTTCTTTTACAAGATTTTCAAGATTCAAATCGATCAAATCAAAACATTCTGAAAGAAGTTTGTTAACATCATTTTTTCTGTCATCCATACCGCGAATGATTCTGATATTTTTCTTTTCACCGGCAGTAAGATTTAACTTTTTGCCAAATGCTAAAACTTTGCTTTTTTCAGAAGTCATTTCACTGTTAAGTTCTTTTTCCGCAATCTCTTTTACAAAAGAATCTTTTTCTAATTTAAGTGAATTGTAAATCCCTTTTTCAACGTCAGAATCACTTATCATATAAACTGAGTGAAGTTTTTCAGCAAGCGGAATTTTATGATTTACCATCCATCCGTCTCTCTTTTTATTATGCTCAAAGAGAAAACTGTTTTTATCTGACAGATATTTAACATTTTCTATGGTTGAGGTTGAATGATAAAAATATGGTAATATTTCCATTGCAACTGAATTTTCAGTTTCATTTATAATGTTGATATCCTGAATTGCAATTCGTGAATTGTAGACATCAAAGAATATTTCGACTTTAATATTTTCAAACGGATAATAATTAAACTTAACCATATCATTATAAGAAACCGTGATAACCGGTTCTTTATAAAACTGATTCAGTTTATATCTTATTTCATTTCCCATTTTAAATGCCAAGCCAATATCACCGCCATTTTGAGAAATAAAATTTACTCCGGCTTCATCATCATACCACATCATCTGGTATCCCTGATCAATCTTATATTCAGATCTTTCAAGCGGAGCAGCATAAGTTGTGTATATCGGATCTTCTTTTGTTGCATTCAAATTAGATAAATATTGTGCATTTACAATTGTGAACAAACAGAAAATTGCTACTAAAATTTTGTTTATCATATTTTTATCCAAAAATCTCATATTAATTATTAGTTTCTACTTTAATAACTTTACGGCTATATTTTTCAGCTGATTTATCAAATTCAACTTTTACAGTCAGAATGTTATTTTCTTTTTTTACTACTTCTCCTCCGGTAACTTTGCAGTTATCAGAATCAGCAACAAAAATTTCAATCTGTTCTGCTGCAGAAGATAAACCTTCGAGTTCAAGATTATATTTTCCTTTAGTGATATATTCTTTTATAACTCTGAATCCTTTTGAAGATGATCCCGGACGAGGTTCTGATTCAAGAGGAATAACCTGAATTCCGCCTGAATGATTAACAACTATTTCAGACTTGTTTACCAGCTCAATATGCATATCAAGTTTTACTGCATTATCTGTTTCAATAGTTTTGAAGTCAATTTTTCTTCCGTTCATTTTAACAGATTTAATTTCTGTTCCCGCAGGGAAAACCGGTTTGAAGTTAACATTTACAATTCCGTTTCTTCCTGTTAAATCAAATTTTGTTTTATCTGTTTCTCTTGTCAGATTCAGATTTATATATTTATCTGCCAGTCTGATATTATCAGCATTAAACGTATTCCAGTCCATAGGAATTGCCGGAGAAATTGTTATTCTGTTTTCAAGTGCATTTACTTCAACTCCAAGCAAGCCTTCTGCAATTGGCTGAAGAACCATAGTTTGTGACCAGCATTGATGTCTGCACACACCAGATGGTTTATAAATTACTCCATTTAGAACTTCTTCAACATATCCGTTTGAGAAAGATTTATAAACATTCAGGTTGTTCATTATATGAGAAAATCCCTGAATTGTATTTCCCATTTTATACTCGGCAAGAGAAGTCCAGCCTGTAAATAAAGGCCAAACACTTCCTGTGTGATATCCGTGAGGACGGAATAATTTACTTTTTTCACTTACAATTCTTACACCCCAGTCAGAAGTAAATTCGTTGCTCGCATATTTATCAAGCATTTCTGAAGCTTTTGCTCTTTGGGTCAGACCAAAATAAAGAGGCATAGTTGTAAGGATTGTCGGTTCTTTATGATAACTTCCGTCAACATATCTTCCCTGATAATAGAATTTAGATTTTTCATTCCAGAATTCATTTTCAATTATATCAGAAACAATTTTATTTTCTTTTGCTGCATAATCGGCAAGTTCTGTTTCATTTACTGCTTTAGCCATAATATTAATTTCGCTCAAAGCATCAGCCCAGCAGGATGCCAGATATAAAGAAGTGTGAGTTCCGAAAAGAGATCCTCCTTCTACCCAGCCGTGACCAACATTTGTATTTTCAATTAAGTGATCTTTATCAGTATCTGTAGAAATACAGAAATCAATTGCTTTTTTGATATAAGGCCAGCTTTCTTTAATAAATTCAACATCGCCGGAGTAACGTAAATATCTTCCTGCAAGAATTAAGTATAAAGGAGTTGCATCAGAGGCATCGTAATGAACAAAACCGGATGTGGAAAGTTCGTGTAAAATCTTTCCGTTAAGATCTTGATACTTTTGTAAAAAGGCTAAAACATCTCTTACTTTTTCAAAATCACCGTAACCTAAAAATGCAAAGCAGCTCCAAACAGCATCGCGCCCGAAATACCAGGCATAGCCGGGACGACCATTAATTTTGTGTCCGCCATCCCATCCGGTAGCAGTTGTTGAATAACCTGCAACAAGAGATTTACCTAAACCCGGGGTGTGGACAAAAAATTTGTCTGTTGCGGCAACTGCCCACTTGTACCCCAAGTTAAAGTTATTCTCTGGAGAGTGTATTAAGAGTTTATTATTTTCAAACTGATCGTAATATTTAATTGATTCCTTGCGAATATTCAGTGGAGAATTAATATTTGAGCGATAAAATTTCACTGCTTCATCCAGGCTCTGATTTGAAGCTGAAATTACAACATCAACATTTTCATTTTGAGCCAAAGGAATTTGCATTAAAGCCGAGCAATAAAAATCTTTTGTCTCTTCCGGCTTAAATGTTTTATCTCCTTTTACAAACTTTCCATATCTTCCTGAAAATGTTTGCTCTGCTTTTTTATTAGAACCAAGTACAACGCCAAATTTGCCTGATTCATCTTTTAGTACAAATGCGTTTAAGTTTTCATCCCAGTCGTGATAAATTGAGCCCTGCATATTTTCTGAGTAAGGCCACATATTTCTGAAATTACTTTTAAACTTTATATAAAGTTTTGCATCGTAAACGCCTCTGTATTCATAATGTAATGATCCGACAGGATCTTCCACGGAAGTTGATAAAACTTCTGTGATATATGCTCTTTTAAATTTGTAGATTCTTGTTAAACCTTCCGGATCGTTCATTACTTCTGGTCTCTGGTCGTTAAACCAATATATTGTATCTGCGTAAGAAAACTTAACGCCAACTTCGTAATCTCTAAGCGCCATAAAAGGATGCGCCCATACTTCATCAATACCGCCGTTTTCTTTTCCCATCATAACAAATCTTTGTCCGGCAACATCGTAAAAATCTTCTGAAGCAAATGATTTTTTAAGAGTCATTTCATCTGTTTCAAGATTCCATTTTTCAGATTTTTTCAGTACAAGTTTTTCTGATTTATTCTCAAACGGAATAACTTTATTTTCTTTATAATCCCAGTAAGAAATTTCTGTATCGCTTATTTGGTTAGTCAGATAAGCAATTGTATTATTTGTAAAAGTTTCAAGATGCTGCTGGTTTACATTTTCTGCATTAAAAATTGTATAACCGCCAACTGCCAGTACTTTACCTTTCCCGATTGAATATTCAAGTACAACTTTTTTATTTTCTCTTAAAAAAATGTAATCCCAGTCAACCGCAACAACCTTACCTTCTTTCGGCATATTGTTTTCAAAGAATCCGAATTGTCTGACTCTTATATCTGTAGTTGGTTTATAAATGTAAGAACCGCCGTTTAATCCGGCAAAAACCGGATGGTTTCTTTTTGAATGAAATCCTAACATTCTTCCAAAACCATTATCTGTTGATCTTTTTAATTTTCTTTCAGGTATGTTACTCTCAATTCCGAGAGTGTTTATAAATTTGAATGCATCGAGAGTAAGTAAAAGTCCGCCGCCTTCATTTACAAAACTTTTGATTGAAGAAAGGAACTCTTTATTTCTCTCCTGTTGATTAAAATCAGTTGTATCTGTTCTGTGATACCAGATTAAATCAAAATTTTCCAGTTTTTCAGGATTACTAATTATCTCTTTTGGTGTAAAAATCTGATAAGTATAGTTTTTGTTTTTATCCAGAAAGTTTTTTACTGCGCTTATTTCCGGATTTGTTTTTTTACCTGAATTAAGTAAAACAACTTTTGCGCTGTTATTCTGTCCGAAGGTAAATGTAAATAAACATAAAATTGTTACAAAAGATTTTAATACAAGCATTTTTTTCATTAGATCAAACTCAAAATTTAATTTTTAATTCTCTGCAAATTGAAATTAACTCTATTTTTATAAATAGTTAACAAAATTTTTATTTCAGCAATACCATTTTTAATGACTTTATAATGTGGCGCGGTGCAGAATTTTCCTGCCAAATATTAAACACACAATAATAAACTCCTGTTGCAATCCCTTTTGCTTCCCATTTCAAATTATATTGTCCGGGTGGCAAATCTTTATTAACAAGAGTTGCAATTTTCTCTCCCAGCACATTATATATTACAGCTTTTACTTTTGAATAATCATTCAGACTGTAAGAAATTGTTGTTGAAGGATTAAACGGATTAGGATAATTCTGATTCAGAATAAATTTCTCAGGGACTTCACTGCTTATTTTATCATTAATTCCCACAACAGAAAGCTTTTTTGCAAGTGCAATTCCGCCTTCAAGGTCAACAATATAATGCCACCAGTTATTAAGAACTCCATCTGTTACACCGGCAAATTTTGGTAAATGTCCGAACCACCATTTCATATAACCAAGCTGACCATTCTGCCATTCGGAGCAGGTTACGGTTCTTTCCTGATTCATAAGATTCGGGAAGTAACTCCAGTTATCGGCAAGAGTAGTTACAGCTCTGGTATTTGAGTAATCGTAATCAGATGTACCATTTACCGGGAAGTGGATATTTCCTACGTGTCCCTCACCCGGAGTTTCCTGATCGTAAGAACTGAATTTTTCCCAGGCGTTTTTATCTGCTGCGTGAAGATCCCATCTGCCATATACATATCTTAAAGCACTTTCTGATCTGTGTCCCACACTGTGCATTGCTTCGGCAACACCGCGTTCGTAGTTCCAGCCCATAACTGAAATCAGTTTGTTAAAGTTCTCAGGAACATCTTTTATAGGAGGTGAATTCCACCAGATTGCATTTTTACCAACAAGTTGTGATTCATACATTCCTGAAAACGGATGAGCATAAACCCAAACTTCATCAATTTCTCCATTTTCTCTTTTATTGTAAAAATCGTAATGCTCAATCATTCCTTTGTAATCAAACTTTATACGCTTTTGTTTTTCAGCAAGATCTTTTAACTCGTTAAAATGTCCGTTATAGTAATAATCAAGTTGATCCACAGTCATATATTTGTCATCAAGTTTTGTGAAAACATCCTGATCATTATAAGTCTCAACAACCTCAAATTTTACCACTCCGCCACTTGCTTCGTAGAAATTTTCAACAATCTGTTCAACCATTACTGCCGGATTTCCCCATCCAAACTTGATATTTAATCTTGAACCACTTTTGGTAACAGGATTCTGATAAACAAGCGCAACCTTAATTACCATCTGTTCCGCTTTCTGCATTTCAATAGATTCAACAACATTAATTTCACTTGTTCCTGTAAGTGATCCGTCCTGATTAGAAACAGTAACAGTTGTTTTACCAAGTTCG
Organism: Rhodothermaceae bacterium; assembly: GCA_041725875.1. Taxonomy (GTDB): domain Bacteria; phylum Bacteroidota; class Ignavibacteria; order Ignavibacteriales; family Melioribacteraceae; genus JBGRQB01. The sequence continues at coordinate 6,619 of JBGRQB010000052.1, read as the reverse complement.
TTTCCGGTAACTATGCTCTTTTCATCATTAAAGGAAACAATTGATTTATTGCCTGATGACCAGCTTAAACCTTCCTGTGAATAAGGGTAAACTCTTTTATCTTCGGTAAGAAGAGCAGCTTTTAATTCAACTGAGGTTCCTTTAAATAATTTTGGTGATTCAGGTAAAATTGCCAGACCCGTAATTTTACTTTTCTGAAGCAGTTTCCATTCACCAATAAATACGGAACCGCCACTGTTTTTAGCAGTAAGTTTTATTACTTTTATTGCTTCTTCATTAATATCAACGGAATCAAGAGCATTTCCGCTATGTGATCTGTCCTCACAAATTTTTGCATAAGTGTTTGTTTTATTTTCAAGATCATCAATTGAACCGGCTGTTTCCAGAGTGTAAGTACCGGAAGCAATAACCCAGAAAATATTGCTCTGATTAACTTTTACAGCTTCATCAAACTGAAGTGTTACAACCAGACTGTCGGAAGCCGGACCAACAAAAGAAAAATCCTGGGAATCAAATAACTTGTACGCATTCACCTCTTGATTTTGGGGCAGAATTGAAATCTGCAATTTTCCTGTATTTACAAGTGATTGTAGATCCAGATTTTCAGTAACATAGTTTTGCGCTATAATGCTTGAAATAAATAAGGCTGAACAAAAAACCAAAGCATACAACTTTTTAATAACCAGGATTTTTTTCATAATAAACTTCCTATTTGACTTTGTTCTTATTGATTATCAAATTATTTTTTGCATCAAGAATTCTGCAATAGAATCCATATCCGCCAAAATTATTTTCAATTTTTAGTAATAGTTTGTTCCATCCCTTTTTCAGTTTAAGTGTTACCACATCCTGATCAGGAGCAGAAATTCTTACATCGAGAAAACGATAAACCTGTTCGTCATTCAAAAATACTTTTGCACCGTCATCAGATCCGATAAACAGTTTAACTTCCTGATCTTCAGGTGAATAAACATAATTAAGTGCATAAGAAATCACGAATTCGTATGGATTAAAATGTTTCCACAGACTTACAAATCCGGATTCTGGAGTTTTTATTTCCTTCCAGCTTATCTGCTGATTTTCAGCACCTTTGTAAGTTTGTTTCAGATTTATCTCTTTTTCAGGAGGATAAACAGTATCTAATCCGTAACGAAGAATATCATTTTCTCTCGGGTTTGGAAATGGCCCTATCAACCACCAGTCAGAGACATAATCTCTAACCGGGGTTAGATAAAAGCCGTCGACCCCAACGATGAGTCCATTACTTTTTGTATTCATACCCGCACTTTCAAATACTAACTCAATTTTGTCATCATTTGTCGGGATATTTTTTAATCTTACTTTTTTTGAAGGAACAGTCACTTTGCTGTAACAATCAAACTCACCAACTTTTTTTCCTTCAAATAAAACATTAACAGCGCCGTATTCAGGACCTGTAGTAAAGTAAACATCCACATCATAAGCCCGTTCAACGGCATTGTTAATTTCAAGTGAGAATCTCTCATCTTTATTTTTAATTTTAAATACTCTGTGTTTATTATTGCTCCATTCAGGACCGTATTTGGTTGTTGATTCATCAACATAAAGAACGTCGGTAAATTTCACATCACATTTTTCTGCTTCAACCAGTCCGTTTGGAACCACAGTACGAAGCGGAATTCTCATACTTGCAGGAAGTATTTCATCAAACTTTTTATGCGGTTCTTTCTGATACCAATATGCAGTTGCGCTGAAATCACAGGTTTCCAGATTTCCGTGACCATGTTCCATTGTAAATTGGAGAGATTTTTTAAATGGAATTGCATCGTAAATATGATGGCGATATGCTGCAACTCTTCCGTTTGATTTATCGAGAACTATAACTCCGTGATAAGGAGCTGCAAAGGTTCCGTTTTTAAAGTACCATCCGCTTGTGAAATAATCTTCGGTTCCTGTACCATATACTGACGGAAATTTTTCACCGTCAACATAAACCATTTCGTCACCTTCAAGGTAAAACAGACTTCTTTTATAAGGCTGCATACTCATATTCAGGCCAACAAAATGTCCGCTTCCCTCTGCATCAAGAATCATAAAGTTGTTATCTTTATCAGAAGTTCTTGTGTCTCTTGTCCATTTGCAATGGAAGTATGCAACCTCATCTTCAAGAGGTTGTTCAAGTTTGTGATAATTTATATGATAGTAAAATGCGTAGATCTCTTCGCCTGTTTCGTTAACAACTTCAATTCTTGCATTTTTCTGAAAAGGCATTGGAAAATGGCAAAAGTAACCGCCACTTGTCATTCCTACATATTCAGAGAAATGATGCGTGTATTCAAAACCGGTTCCGAAAAAATCACCAACAGGTACTTCTACCGAAGGAGTTGTTTCATCGTCCCAATACATTCTGAAAAGAATCCTTCTTAAAAAATGAGGATCTCTTGAATCAATGGTTATCCAAATGCGTGTAATTACTCCGGGTCCGCTCGCGTTAAAAATTTCGGCAGTCTTGCCCGGATGAATATTTATTCTGTCATTATTTCCCCCGGTTGAATCAAAACTTGCAACCTGGATCATTTTGCTTGCTTTAAGGTATGGCAATTTTGAAGGAGAAAGTACATTTTCAAGAGTACTTTGTCCGGATGCACAAACAGCAAACAAAAGAAATGAAATAAATAATTTAGTAATCGTTTTGATCATAATATTAAAACCATCCTCACTTTAAATATTAAGTAATTACTTCCTGTGATTTCAGGAATTCATTTTAGAAATGAATTCCTATTGCAAATCTGTGAACAACATTTAGTAAATTATAATCATTGTAAGAGTAATCCAGATTCATATCATAACCGGAAAGTGAATATTGCATACCGGCACCAAAGGAGTATCTGGCGGTGCTGTGACTAAACTGATAACCGCCTCTTACAAAAAATTTATCATTATAATTCCATTCCATACCGCCTACAATTTTTGGCGGACCTTCATTCGGCTTGTTAGCCTGAACAGCTACAATCAGTTTACTTGTATCAAATTCAACAGCATTCATATTTGCCCCAAAAATAAAATTGGTAGGCAAAGGATAAGATTCATTAACGTAAGAAACATCTGATCCAAAGTGAGATATCTGCATTGCAAAACCAAAATCGCGGAAATCAGCTTTATACTTTGCAGCAATGTCAACTGAAAATGAACTGGCTGAGAAATCTTTATAAAGTGAGAAATATAAATAACTGACTGTAAGACCAATAGTTACGTGATCGTTAAAATATCTGGAATATGTAAGACCAAAGCGATAATTGCTTGAATAAAACGTTTCTCCGTTTCCGCTTGGCTGCAGCGGAGTTGTAACTATCATTTCGTCGGTGCGCAAAGCTGTTGCTGATAAAGCAAAACTTCCTATATCGCCAAAGTTTTTTGCAATTGAAATGTAGTTATGATTAATTCCTGCAAACCATCTGGTATGAGATAAAAATATATCGGTTCCCTTCATTTCGGAAAGCGCTGCAGGATTATAATATGCTGCCTCGGCTCCTTTTACAAGGGATATATATGCACCGCCCATAGCTTCACCGCGCGGACTCACACCAATCTTGAGAAACTGACCATCGGTACTTCCGGGTCTGTCATATTGCGCAGATAATATTGTAACGAAAAACAAAAATATTACTGTAAATTTCTTCATAGTCTCATCATTTAATAATTACAAATTTTCCTATATGGCTTTGGCCATTATCTAGATTTTCAACTGTAAACACATATATACCGCTGGCTACTGCCTGTCCGGAATAAGATGTAAGATTCCAGTTGGTGTAAGATCTGCCGGGATCGTTATGTTCTAAAGTCTGAACGTGTTCGCCCGCCAGTGTATATATTTTTATTTCGCAGTGTGCCGGAATTCTGGTAAACTGAATTTTCCTGTCCTGTTCCATCCACTTTCTACCTGCCGGAACCTTTTCCCAGGCCGGTTGATAGCTGTGATAACTTATATCACCTCTGTACGGATTAGGAACCACAAGTACTTTGCTTACATCAGATTGAGGCGGTGAACCGGGAACACCAAGAATTGCATTACTGTTTTTACTTGATTCAAGTTCCGGGAAACCGATTGTTTCATCTGGTCTGGAATAAGATGTAACAGTGTAATAATATTCCAGATTGTTAAGCAGACCAAAATCTGTATATTCGTGGAAGATACCTGAGTTTGGAGCCAGATTGTTCATTTTATCGAACTGAGCAAGGAGCGTCCATGGGCCATATTCACTTTCGGTACTTTTGTAAATTCTGTATCCTTCAAACGGATGAGTGTCTCCGTCCGGTCTGTCAGGATCGTAAAACTCTTCAGGGTTATTCGGATCTCCGGGCTGAGGTTTCCAGCTTACTCTTACTTCACCTTCATCTGAAAAAACAGATACTTTTGGAGAAGGAGGCGGAGAAGGAATTTTGTAATTCATTGCGCGAATGAATTCAAGATCTTTTGATTTTTTAATTATGTCACTTTTGTTATTTCCTAAAACAAAAGCCATTGTAAATTTAAGTGTATCGCCAACTGCTACTTTTTTAACCGGACCAAAAGTAGCTGAAGAATAAGTACCATCCCCTGTACTTATTTGCGGATTCTGCGGCATATCCTGTCTCTCTTTTAACAGGTTCACTTTTCCAAGATCATCACTCGGAACCTGTCCCTGTCTTCCATTCCACCAGACATACGCCGGATTTACATCTTTTACATTTGGAAGAAAATATTTTTGTCCCACAGCAGAATTTGTTCCGTCACCGCCGCCGGCAAGATCTTCTGCCATTGCAATATTTTCACCGTAGATAAATTGTGACTGATCATCAAGAGCATAGTTACCGTAAGTGATGTCACCAACATTACCATTCATATAATGACCGAAATAAACATCTTTCAGGTCACTTTCTTTTGGAATAACATAATAATCTACAACTATAATTTCATCAAGCGGCTTTGAAGCCCAGGCGTGAGTAACCTGAATTACTTCAACTCCAAGCGGTTGATGACCAAGAATTTTCTGACTGATAGGACCGTCATCGCTGTAGCGACAAACAAAATCCTGATCACCAATACCTGTATAACCAGGCCAGTAAGGAATATCAACTACTTCTCTTCTTCCAACAGTCCATACAGTATCCCATATTTCATCTGAAGGATAAAATTCACGTGTGGAACCGCCTATACCATCTGCCTGAGATAGTGAATAAGTTCCGTTTGAAAAAGCAGCTATCCATAAGCCGGCATTTGTGATATGTTCAACACCACTGTTTGCCGGATGTTCTAAATTTATTAATCCTTTATAATCAAACTCGGGATTTTTGTTAAACCCGCCTGTGTTTGTAACAACAAGTTTAACAGCCCCGACGTTATGCAACTTCCAATCAAAACTGGCTTCTTGTGCAAACAACGATATGCTGCACAAAAAAAGGAATATCAATAATACAATTTTGTTTCTCATTTAAAACCTTCTGTCATTTACTTAAAAATCAAGTTTTATACCTAACTTCGCATATCTTCCCGACATATATTGTCTTGGGTCTCTTTTGTAGAACGCAGAGTACCAGTTATGATATTTGTGTGTATCATCAACAAGGTCACCATACTTAAACGGCTGTCCAGTCCAGGGATTAAACCCGTAGTAAAGATTTACATTTCTTACATCAAACACGTTAAATACGTCGAGAGTAACTTTCAGGTTAATATCACCAATTGAAAATCCTTTATAGAATTTTATATCTGTGTTCAGACCCACGGGACCAGTTGCCACATTCTCAAGTTTCTGTCTTTCGGCAGGATCGTTTGTTCCCGGAGTGTAAGCATAACCAGAGTTGAAGTTTGATAAAACAGTAAGTCCCCAGTCATCCGGTAATTCGAGTCCGAATAAATTAAATGGCTGTCCCTTTGGAGAAGCAAGTGTTCCCTGGAAAATTATTTCGTGTCTAACATCCCAGTTCATTCTTCTTTCTCTAATAGGATAAGGAAAATCATTTTGAGATCTTACATAATCATCAAATGCGGATGCAGCATAGCCGTTTGCCCACTGCAATGTATAAGTAAGTTTGAAAGAATAATTGTTTGAAAAATCTTTATTTAATTCGAACTCCAAGCCTCTGGCTCTTCCGTACGATTTATTATCCCAAATTGTTACAGGTGTACCAGATGCTGACTGAAGTGTTGTTTGTCCCACCTGCTCCGAAATATCTTTAGCATAACTTTTTACATCAATTACAAGGTCATCTGATAACTGATGTGTTACACCAAACTCATAAGTAATTGTTAACTCATAATCGAGATCCGGGTTACCTGTAAGTCCGCCGCTAAAAGGATCACGGTAGAAATACTGCATTTCAGGCAGCTGATAAAAATGTCCGTATGAGAAAAACAGAACCGTTTCTTCCTGAATCGGGAATGAAATACCAAAACGAGGAGCAATTCTGTATTTGAATGAATTCCAGTTTGCTTTTAGACCTGTTGCTTTTTCCCACTGACTTTTCCAGCTTCCTTCATCTACTTTTTTACCAAGGTAACACCATTCGGCTCTTACACCGGCATTGATAATGATAAACTCTTTTTCAAATTTATCCTGAATATACACACCGCCGACTAAAGGATAAGAATGGAATACCC
>JBGRQB010000051.1:0-23805 GCA_041725875.1 Rhodothermaceae bacterium | reverse complement strand
ATCCAAAATTTTTGGAACAGATAGAAAAAATAAAGCACTGATTAATCAGTGCTTTTTTATTTTACAACTCAATTATCTGATGTTCAAATTTGTTTATTGCCAGTTCGTTAAAAATCCATTTCAGGATATTAATTCCATACTTATTTGCAAAATAGATGAAATTTAATTTTCGTTCCTGCAAAGCATCTTCAGGAAAGAGAAGGTTTTGTGCTTTTTTAACTTGTCGCAAAGTTAAATCGTGTTTTCTTTCCTGAGCTTTTTCAGTTTTGTTTTTTATTGTGTCTAAAGTCTGCTGAATACGCTGTTTCGATTTTTCAACAGTATCTTTTAATGTCGGGTCAATTGTAAATGCTGCGGTTTTTAGTTCATCAATTATTAATTCCAGATCAGTTTCAGTTTTTCCAAATGTTTTTTCAAGATCAACTTCCGAAAGCATTGAAATCATTTTGCCGGTCAGGAATTTATCTCCTATAAAAAAGTCGCTGTAACCAAGTTCATATTTATCCATAATATTATGAATATTTTTCTCCACAATAGTTGCCGAAGCTCTGGGATAAAGAATTGGCTGAGGTAATTCAAATTCGTTGTAAAAAGGAATTACCTGTGCAAAGTAACTTATTTCTCCGGGTCCGCCAACATATACTCCGGTAGGGAAGAGGAAATCTTGACAAATCGGGCGAAGAATAACATTGGAACTAAAACTTTGCGGATTTTCTTCCAGCATCTGAAGCAGTTCATTTTCGCTCCAGCGTGTGCGTTTTCCTTTTAATCTGAATTTATCATTAATCGGTTCAATTAAATATCTGCCGGTGTTATCAGAAAAGAAAAGATTAACCGGTTTTACTTTTACCTGTGCGTGATAAAGCTCTTCAAGAGCTGCACTTCTTGCAACAGCAATATTTGTATGCGATCTGTAATATTGAATCTCCTTTTTGAAAACAGGCTTCAACATTTTTTTTACTTCAATATCCTGCGGGTCAAATATTACAAGTCCATATTCATCAAAAAGATTAAAAAGCAATTCTGTAAAGGAAGTTTTAACAAGCTTATCTTCTTTCAGCAAAATGTTTATTACTTTTTCCAGATCTTCTTTAAATTCGTTATCTCTCAAAGTGTTAAGAAGCTCTTCCTTAAAATCATTTATTCCCTGATTAAATTTCAGATATCCTACACTTCCTCTGTTTGTATCTTCTTCGGCTCCGTCGCTATAATTGATATTCAAAAAATCGTTGGCAATATCAATAGTGTTTATCGAGCTTATTTCATCAAAATCGTGATCGTCACCTTCGAGCCAGAAAACCGGTACAAAATTGTACTCGTCATATTTTCCCTTGAGAAAAGAGCACAACTTTATGGTTGTTATGATTTTGTAAAAAGTATATAAGGGACCGCCCATTAAACCAAGCTGCTGACCCGTAACAATTGCAATTGTTTTGGAAAGTTTAAATGATTCAATGTTAAGCTCTGTCTGACGTGAATACTTAAATGATTTGTACTGATTTTTTATAATCTCCACTATCTTTTTTCTGTGGCTGTCATTTTTTGTAGCCACATTTGAAAAGACTTCGGGATAAATATCTTTGTTTCTGAAATCTGATTTATAGAATTCTTTCACATTTTCAAATTCATACATATAGTCGAGAAATATATTTTGGTGTCCCGCTATATCACTGAAATTTATAAACATTTTTACCTCGCTATTTCTAACCTGTAAAAATAAGAAAATAAATAAGAAAAATAATAAGAGATAATGTCATTTTTACGACGTAAATGCTATATTTTGTTCAAAAAGCAAAAATTTACAATAAGTTTACACATAGAGAATTCGAATTCCCTTAATCATAATGAAGTTTTTCATTAAATTTATTTCTCTTTTTTTTGGAAAAATATTATATGATCGGAATCCCGGAAATATTGTTTTTTATTGTAACTCTCGCTTATATTATAATTCAGCGCAGAGTTTATGTAAGTTCACGCAGATCTTTTGAAAAAAAATCAGCTTATTCACCAAAAGTGAGTGTAATAGTTGCTGCAAAAAATGAATAGGACTGCATTCTTGATTGTATGGAATCGCTTGATAAAATCGATTATCCAAAAGAAAAAATAGAGCTTCTTGTTGTAAACGATAATTCCACAGATGCCACTCAGGAAATTATTGAAGAGTTTACAAAAGGGAAATCTAAATTTATTTCTCTTAAATCAAGAAAATCGATTGGCGAATTAAAAGGGAAGGCTAATGCAATTGCAAATGCAATGGAAATTGCAACAGGAGAGGTGATTTTTACCACTGATGCAGATTGTATTGTAAAGCCCGACTGGGTTAAAACAATTTTGTCCTATTACGATGATGATGTGGCCGGAGTTTTCGGGTTTACTCATCAGCCCGGAAAAAGTATTTTTACAAAGATGCAAAGTGCCGATCTGATCTATCTGCTTACTGTATCTAGCGGCAGAATGAATATGGACAGTCCGATGAGCTGTATCGGAAATAATATGTCATACAAAAGAAGTGTTTATGACGAAGTTGGCGGATATGAAGCAATTCCGTTTTCCGTAACAGAAGATTACAGATTATTAAGAGAAATGATAAAGCTGGATAAATATAAATTCCGTTATCCGGTAGATGTAAATGCGCTTGTTACAACAAAACCTTGTCCGGATTTGAAAACTTTGTACCGACAGAAAAAACGTTGGAGTGTTGGTGGACTTGAAGCAGGAAGACAAGGATTTTCAGCTATGCTGGCAGGTTACTTTGGTAATTTTTTAGTTCTGGTATTACCATTTGTGTTCAGCTGGGTAACTCTGGGATTAGTTTTAACCAGATTTATTTCAGATTATCTGTTCCTGAAATCGATGCATAAAAAACTTGAACTTGAGTTTTCAGTGATCAAACTTATCTATTTTGAGTTTTATTTTTTCATTTATGCATTACTTACACCTCCTGTAGTGATAACAAGCAGAAACATAGTGTGGAAAGATTCTAAATTTAAAAGATAACGATATTGGAGAAAATTATATGAAACGAATTGCTGCTTTGATTCTATTCTTTACCTTACTGGTCAATGCACAAACAAAATCGGAATTATTCCCGGACAATTTAACAATACAGCCCTTCACGGCAAATATGCTTGAGCCAAAGCTCGGATTTGTTTTTCAGACATCAAAAAGTGAATTAAGACTCGACATCGGCAGCTCAATGGATATATACAGAAAGCAGGTTGATAATCTTACATACTCTTTTGGTGCCGATCTGTTCACATATACATTATTAAGAAGCGAAGATGATTTTCATTTTCCGGTTGATGCGGTAGATTATCTTTTTGGTGTAAATGTCGGAATTAAATATCAGTCACCCGATAAAAATTGTTTCATAGATGAAATTGGTGCACGTTTCAGATTAAGTCATATAAGTGCTCATATGGTTGACGGACATCTTGATCCTTCACCTGACAAAATCTGGATTGATAATCAGGAACCAAGAGTTTACAGCAGAGAGTTTTTTGAGCTGATGCCTTATGTAAGAATCAACGATTTAAGATTGTATCTTGGATTTACTTACATTTATCACGTTGATCCGGGACATATCGGAAAAGAAAATTATCAGGTTGGATTTGATTATTTCTACAAAGGGATAAGTGATTATGTAACTCCTTTTATTGCTTACGATCTGAAACTGATAAATATTGATAAATATACTGCAAACAATTCAATTAACGCAGGTATAAAATTTGGCAAACCAAATGGAAAAGGTTTTTCTGTTTATTACCATTATTACAGCGGAAAATCTGTTCACGGCGAGTATTACGAGTTTAACAGAGAATACAGCGCATTAGGATTTAACCTGGATCTTTAATTTTGAAGATTTATGAAAAATATAGCGGACTTGTTCATTTGAGTCTGGTTGTAATAACTTTTGTAACAACAACTTTAGCCGGAATGGAATGGATTTCCGGCAAAGTTGGTCCTTTTGAAATAACTGAACTTGCAATTGCCTTTCCATATTCCATATCTGTAATATTTATTTTAGGAATTCATGAACTCGGACATTATTTTGCCGCAAGATATCACAAAGTAAAAGCAACACTTCCTTTTTTTATCCCTTTTCCGCCCTTAACCGGATTTTTGAATTTTGGTACAATGGGAGCTGTAATAAAAACAAAATCACCTGTCTATTCCAACAAAACAATGTTTGATATTGGTGTTGCAGGTCCGGTAGCAGGATTTATTGCTTGTCTGGGAGTTTTAATTTACGGTTTCTGGACCTTGCCCGGAACCGATTATATTTTAAGTATTCATCCCGATTTTTTTACTCCCAAATATGGCGGAGATAATTTGAGTCTGCAATTTGGAGATTCACTCATTTTTATGTTTTTACGAGAAGTTTTTTCCGGCTCTGATAAATTCATTCCACCGATGACGGAAATTTATCATTATCCATATCTTTGTGCCGGCTGGTTCGGACTCTTCATAACTTCGATGAATCTTATACCTGTCGGGCAACTTGACGGGGGACATATAATCTTTGGAATATTTGGCATAAAAAAGCACGAAATAGTGGCAAATATCAGTTGGTATATTCTTGTAATTATGGGAGTTTTTGGCGGAATTGATTTGCTGATTGATAATAATTTCGGAATTGGCTGGCTGGGATGGCTTTTCTGGGCACTTATTTTGAGATTTATTATAAAGATAAAACATCCGCCTGTTGCCTGGTTTGAAGAACTGGATCTGAAAAGAAAACTTCTGGGAGCTTTTTCAATAATTATCCTTATAATCTCATTTTCTCCTACACCTTTTATTTTTACCTTATAATTTTTAGTGTAAAAAAAAATGCACTGAAATATTATTTTTTTTTATGCAAATTGAATTACCCTTCAGTGGGGGCAAATTACATATCATAAAAAAAGAGGTAAACAATGGAAAAGTTTAAGTTAAGTCTTAATGACTTAAAAGTTGAATCATTTAATACTTCCGAAGAAGAAAAAGCTTCAAAAGGTACAGTATTCGCTAATACCGGTGATCTGTGTATTAATTGTCCAACCTCAAACGAACCAAGTTGTGATTTGACAAAACCAGCTAACGGATGTAACAACAATAATACCGTTGGTGCAACTTGTGGTAGTCAGCATACTTGTGTGAGTACTTGTATTGAAACTTGTATGGTTTCTTGCGCTGGGGATACTTGTGATGTTATGACATGTGATATCATTGCTTGTGGCAATCCAGTGACCGATGGTTTTCAATTTTATTGTTAATTGATTAATCTGATTCAGGCGTGATCGTCTAATAAAGATATAATCCCTTTGGATTAAGATGCAGGTGAAAATCCGGCAAGCGCAACAGACATAAATACCAATACAAATACCTTGCTTTTCAATATCTATTCTCATATTTTTCTTCCAAAATTATTGGAGAAAAAGCTAATATTTACTGATCTGATAATTCAATTGAGGTTTGTTATTATTTAGGGTAAAAAATAAGTTATCTTAAATACTCTCCTAATTTTTGGTTTAATTCTAACAATATACAGGAATTTAGATGCGCAATTATTTTGGTGCTATTTTATTGCTGCTTCTGGTGGCTTCTTGCGATGATATTCCGAGTGAAGTTATTGAAAATAATTTTCCCGGAAATAAGGTTTTGAGTCTGGAAACACCTGATTCATACCAGCCGCAAAATTTATCCGATACTTTTGGAGTATCAGCAAAATTTGATAATACCGTTAATATTGATTCGGTGTGGTTTAATATCTTATGGACAGGCGATAATAAAAAGATCGTTGAAAGAGTGAAGATGGCTGATAATGGCGATGAAGCCGGCTTTGGTGACAAAACAAAGGATGATAAGATTTATTCTGGTAAAACCTCCGAAATAAACGAAAAAAACAGCGGAAGATATGAAGTTGAAATCATTACCCGTAACAAACAGGGAAGTGAAAGAATTGTAGCTGTAAGATATTTTCAACATATATCTATTGCGCGGAATGTTCCTCCTGTTATTTCAAATTTACAAATGATTAACACAGTAAACACAGGGGTCAAGTTTGTATTTTCCGTTGATGTAACAGATCAGAATGGTTTGGAAGATGTTGCTAAAGTTTATTACGAACTTTACAAACCGGATGGTTCCAAAATGGTGAACAGTCAGGGAATTTCAGAGTTTCCTTTAATTGATAACGGAACAATTGATGACCAAACTGCAAATGACGGCAAATTTACTTCGGGATTAACTTTCCCTGCAGGATTTGCTACAGGAACATATAAGTTTGATTTTACGGCTGTGGATAACTCAGGAGCCAAGAGTAATATTATTTCTCACAATTTGGTAGTAAAGTAAAATGAATAAAATTATAAAACTGATAACAATATTATGTTTTATCGGTGGAATTTTTGCACAAAATATGCCGGTGAATTATAAATTTTCAACCGGAACTTTGGCCAAAGCCTCAGCAGAAGAGAGTGTTAAAAATCCGGTTGGAAACAGTGCAACAGATCTTGTTTTAACAAGAGATATTATCTGGGTGCTTACTAATAAAGGATTGAGTAAATCAACTGATAATGGTCTAAACTGGGTTAGTTATCCGGATGAAGATGTACTTGAAAATGAAAGCGCCTACTTTATGGATTATGATAACGGAGTTTTATGGTGTTCGTTCGGACACAGAGAAACTTTGCTCGGATCTACTAAAGATGTTGGGGGCGGACTGGTTTACACAATTGATGAAGGCGTAACCTGGTATCATATTGAGCAACCAGTTGATGCTGAAGGAGATACGTTAATTACATACGGAATAAATAATCTGAGAGCATTGCCTGTTACTTCCAAAGTAAATAATATTACCTGGGATGTTGAAGTTGTTGACGGAACAATCTGGATCGCTTCATTTGCAGGAGGATTAAGAAAATCTTCAGATATGGGACAAAACTGGGAAAGAGTTGTACTGCCGCCTGATGAACTTGATTCTATTTCTCCGACAGATACACTTAATTTTTCATTACAGCCGGTTGCAGGTAATTTTGGTCCGGAAGATCACGTAAACCACAGAATATTTTCTGTTGAAGCTGTGAATAAAGACACAGTTCTGGTTGGAACCGCAGGTGGAATTAATATTACTTTTGACGGCGGAATGAGCTGGAAAAAAGTTAATCATCAAAATCAGGCAAATGGAATAGTTGGTAATTTTGTTACCAATATTGCTTACAACCCTGTTGATAAATCGATCTGGGCTTCTTGTCGTGCCGCAGAGGGACAGGGAGAAAAAATGGGAGTTTCATACTCTTATGATTTTGGTGAAACCTGGACAACAGTTCTCGAAGGCTACAAAGCACATTATATCGGCTTTAAAGGCACAGATGTTTTTGTTCCTACAACAGGCAAAGGAATGTTAAGAACTTCCGATGGTGGAAAAACCTGGGTTGAAGCAGGAAAAATAACTGACTCACAAACTTATGTTTCTGCAAACACTTTAGATTATCACGTTGCAGGTTCTTTACAGCGTCCCGATTTTTCTTACGATATCTGGCTTGGAAGCGTAAGAGGATTAACAAGATTAAACGAAACAGGAAATGCCTGGGAAGGTGACTGGAAAGTATTTTTTGAAACAGGCAAACCGCAGAAAAGTTATGCTTTTCCTAATCCGTTCAGACCAAAAAACAGTGTGGTAAATATTAAATATTTTCTGCAGAAAGAGAGTGGAGAGGTAACAATCCGTATTTTTGATTTCGGGATGAATCTTGTTAGAACAGTTATTCAAAACACAACTCGAAATAACAAAGGTGAAAAAATAGATACCTGGGACGGAAAAGATGATTATGGAAAAACTGTTCCAAACGGTGTTTATTTTTACAGAGTGGACGTAGATTCAGACGATCCTGTTTTTGGAAAAATTCTTGTTGTATTGTAATCAAACAGAGGTTAATTTGAAAAAGTTAATATTTATATCGATTTTTATTTTATCGACTTTAATATATGCGCAGTCAGAATCTTCACCCTATAACTCAAAGGCCGGGAGTTTTGCCAGACTAGGATTTGGTGCCAGAGGAATGGGTATGGGTAATGCTATGTCTGCCGTTATAGATGGAAATGTTTTTACTTATTACAATCCTGCATTGTCAGTCTTTCAGGAAAAAAACAGTTTCCAGACTTCATATACATTTATGACTCTGGACAGGAAACTAAACTTCCTTTCCTTTACAAAAAAGTTTAAGCTTAAATCAAGAGGCAACACAGAAAGATATCTTGGATTTAGTGCCGGTATAATAAATTCAGGTGTTTCCGATATTCCCGGATATGATAACGAAGGAACTTTTACAGGAAATCTTTCAACATCGCAAAATCAGTTTTATATTGCTCTTGCAAATAAGTTTTCAGAAAAGTTTACACTTGGTGTTACTTTTAAGTATTACTATTACGATTTGTATGAAGATCTTACCAGTACAAGCATTGGTATTGATATTGGTGCAATTTACAGAATAACAGAAAATCTTACTGCGGCATTTACAATTACTGATCTTAATGCAAAAGATGAATGGGACAGTTCCGATATTTACGGTTCAAGCGGTACAAAAACAACACATAAGTTTCCTGTTTTAACTAAATTTGGTTTAGCTTACAAAACGCTTGAAAATAAACTGCTTGTTGCAGTTGATTATGAAAGCAGTAATGCAGAAACAGATATCGTCAGAGTTGGTTCCGAATATAAAATTCATGAAAATTTGACTGTCAGAGCAGGGTGCGACAGAATTCATCTGGAAAATATGGATATTCCTGTTAGACCTTCATTCGGATTTTCTTATTTTTACAAACTAAATAATAATATTATTGGAATAAATTACGCTTTTGTTGTTGAGCCATATTCTTCGGGTGATCTTCACGTTGTTGGTGTAAATTTCAATTTTTAGAAATTGTTCAAAATAAAATCAGGTTAAACTATGGAAATATTGCATTTTAAAGATTCGAACTTAACTAATGAAGAATGGGATAATTTTGTTAAAGGATCTGATAACGGAACAATTTTTCACGAAAGAAAATTTCTTTCATATCATCCCGAAGGAAGATTCAGCGACGATTGTGCGGTAATTACAAAAAAGGGAAAACTCTTTTCCGTATTACCTGCCACTATCAGAGAGCGTGACGGAAAAAAAGTTTTAATCTCTCACGGAGGATCTTCTTACGGCGGATTTATTCATAAAAGTGATTTGAATCTGAAAGATGCTTTTGATCTTGTGAAATCTTTTGAACAGTTTGGAAAAGATCAAAAGTGCGATGCAGTGCAAATTACATTGCCTCCTATGATTTATCTTTCCAAGTATTCCAATTATCTTGATTTTGCACTTTTCAGAAATGGTTTTGAATATCTTAAAAGAGAAGTTTCAAGTGTTGTTCAGCTCGATACTCCGAAAGATAAAATTTTATCAACTTTTCGTCCCGAAGCAAGAACCGCAGTTAATAAATCTGTAAAACAGGGAATTGAAATTGTTGAAACAGAAAGATTTGACCAGTATTACGAAATTCTTAAAAAGAATTTGAAAATGCGCCACGATGTTACTCCTACTCATTCTCTGGAAGAGTTGCTGAAACTTAAATTGATGTATCCCGGAAAGATCAGATTGTTTGGTGCATTTCTTGGCGAAAAATTGATTGCCGGAGTTTGTAATTTCAGTGCCAACGATAAAGTTGTGCTGGCTTTTTATATTAGTCACGACGAAGATTATCAGGAGTACAGACCGGTTAATCTTCTATTCTATGAAATTATGAAAAGATATCAGGAAGAAGGCTTTAAGTTTCTTGACTTTGGAATTTTTACAGTTAATATGGAACCTAACTGGGGACTGGGAAGGTTCAAAGAAAACTTCGGAGCCCGCGGAATTTTTAGAGATACATTTTATAAAGAAATATAATAGAGAGGTTTTACCTCTCTTTTCTGTTTATGAGTCAGACAACTCAAAATGACATATCCGGTTATTTGAAAACCTTTTTCAAAAAGAATCTTGCATACACACTTTCATTTGTTTTTGAACGGAGTGTTGTTTTTCTTTTACTCCCTTTTTATACAAGTATTTTTTCTCCTGACGATTACGGAGTTTATTCAATTTTTATTGCTTCGGTATCAATAGGAGCTTTTTTGTATGGGATGGGAATTGAAAATAGTCTGATAAAATTTAAGGCAGAAGATAATCCTCATTCAAAACTTGATTCAACAGTTTTTACCGGAATGATGATTCCATCACTTTTTTTTACGCTTCTTGTTGCTCTTTTCTCAAATCAGTTTAGCAATATAATTTTTGGTACTGATAAGTATCAGAGTCTGATTATCCTTACGTCACTTTCGCTCTTTTTCGATACTGTAACAAGATACTTTTTGTTTACAGTTATAGGAGAACAGAAATCGAAAGTATTTTTGGTTGTGAGTGCTGTCAGGGGTACTCTTACTATCGGACTCAACATTTTGCTTGTCTGGTACCTTGAACAAGGCTTGATGGGAGCAGTATGGAGTTATCTGATTACAATTATTGCAATCTCTCTTTATCTGCTGATAAAGCAAAAAGTTTTAATCAGGTTTTCATTTGATAAGGAACTGTATCGTAAGTTATTTAAATATAGTGTTCCTGTTATGCTTACATCGGCTTGTGTTATGACGCTTAATTCTGCTGATACATATATTCTGAAATATTTTTTCAGCACAGCAGAAGTTGGAAAGTATAGTGCAAGTTACAAGTTTGGGACAGGAATGAATCTCTTTGTAACAGCTTATGCAACTGCGGTAATTCCTTTTGCATTAAATCTTCTGAAAAAAGAGAAAGAACATACAAAAACTCTCAGCATTATTTTTGAAAGTTTTTTCTGTTTAATGATTGTGATATTTTTATTTATCGGATTATTTTACAGGGAAATTGTGAATTTTAATCTGGGAAATATATATATAATAGATCCTGCTTTTCACGATGCAGTTGAGATAATTCCCGTAATTGTTTTATCATATATTTTTATGGGAATTTATACAAACTATACAATTCCGTTTCACTTTAAAGGCAACACCCACAAGCTTGCTTTAATTACCTTTGGGGCAACTTTAATCAATGTGTTGCTTAATCTGATTTTGGTTCCTGTCTATTCTTATTGGGGAGCAGCAATTGTTACTCTTTTATCATTTGCAGTTCTTGCTTTGGTGACAGTCTGGTTTGCACAAAAAACATTATCTGTAAAATATAATTTCCTTAAAATGATTTTGATACTTTTTACCGCAATCGGATTATACCTGTTTGCTCAAAATTATTTTCCCGATAGTGTTACGATTAAATCACTTGTTTTTATTGCAGGAACAGTTTTCTTATTTTTGAGTTTTAGAAAAGTCAAATCAAGTTTTTAATATGGAAAAAAAGAAAGTCTCAATCGGTTTTTTGGGAAACATAAATTTTGATACAAGAACATACAACCTTGTTAAATCTTTGCAGGGGTATGGACACGAAGTTAAGTTTAATGGCTTTGACTGGCTCACTCCAGAGTTCGAGACATTTGAGACTGAGAGTGTGAGAGTTGAAAAGCTGAATAAAACAAGTTTCTCAGTTTTGTTTTATTTAAAGTTCGGATTAAAACTATTCAGCAGATTAATGAAACAAAAATCTGATATTTACTTTGCTTCAGATCTTTATTCTCTCCCTTTTTGTACCATTGCAGCAAAGTTAAAAAGAAAAAAAGTTTTTTACGATTCAAGAGAAGTCTATACTGAAATTCCGGCACTTAATTCGAAAAAATTTGTTAAACGACTCGTAAAAATTATTGAAGGTCACTACATTAAAAAGTGTGATTATATAGTTACAACAGGAAGAATGGATTCTGATTATATTGAAAACTTATATAATCTTCCTAAAACAGATGTGTTGAGAAATCTTCCGTTACCTGTTGAAAATATCACTCCCGTAGATTATAAAACAAAATTCAAAAATTATAATGGCGGAAAGATTATTCTTTATCAGGGGATAATTGTTTTGGGTCGCGGAATTGAAACTTATTTTGACGTAGTAAAAAAATATGATAAATGTTATCTTGTGTTGCTAGGTGGCGGTGAAGATGGCGGATATTATGAAAAAATGGCTGCTGAAATGGGAATTGAAGATAAAGTACATTTCGCAGGTAAGGTTCCGCAAAATGAATTATTGAATTATACTGCCGGTGCAGATATAGGTTTATCCTTAATCGATAATATCAGTAAAAATAATTATTATGCTTTACCGAATAAATTATTTGAATATATAATGGCAGGAATTCCGGTAATTGCAAGCGATATGCCGCAGATGAAAAAGATTGTTGACAAATTTAATGTCGGAAAAGTTGTTCCTGAAGGTGCAGCTGATGAGTTGATTGAAATTATCGAAAAATGGAATGATGATAAAGAGGATTATAATTCAGCTGTTAAAAGTTGTAAACCCGCATCTGAAGAGTTAAACTGGAACAAAGAGTTTGAAAAAATATATAATCATTTTATATAATTATGTTTGATGTAGTATTACCGACATATAACAATTTAGCGGAATTAAAACGCTCTATAAAAGCTCTTGAAAAACAAACCTTCAAAGAGATAAAAGTATTTATCTGTGTGGATGGTTCTACAGACGGAACAGTTGAGTATTTGCAGAATGAAAAATTTGATCTTGATTTGAAAGTATTGGAACATCCTGATAAAAAGAACAATGGAAGGAACCTTACGCGTAATCTTTGCATTCCTTTTTTAACTTCTGAGTATTTATTATTACTCGATTCCGATTGTGTTCCAAAACCTGATTTGATTCAAAAACATAAAGAACTTCTTGAACAGGAAGATGTTATTTCTGTTGGTGAAATTTATTACATAAATACAAAAACAAATATTTGGGCAAGATATCTTCAGACAAGAGGAAAGGGGAAATATAAAAACAGGGAAGAGATTCCTTCACATTATTTAAACACACAAAATGTGGCGTTTAAAACAAAACATTTCCTTGAGTCGGGCGGACAAGATCTTGAAATGAGTAAATCCTACGGTGGTGATGATACGGAATTGGGTTACAGATTAAATAAAGAGTTTGGACTCAAAGTAATATTTAATAAAGCTGCTGCTGCTTTTTCTGAAATGGAAAAGACTCTTGATAAAGCGCTTTTGCAGATGGAAGAATTTGGCGCAAGAAATTTGAAGCTTATGAGAAAAAAACATCCTGAGCTTGCTACCGTGTTCAGAGTTGATTTGTTTGAAGGGATTTCTCTTAAACAAAAAATAATGAGAATGATTTTATCAAACCCTGTTGCAGCAGTTATAAAAAGTTTAATGCCGTTATTTATCGGGGAGATGAAAATATTGGCAGTACATTATCTGGTAATGAGTTCAATTCTTAAAGGGTATAAATCTAAATAGCTTTTTCATATTTTACAATGATGTGAATTTTGTGGCGAATAAAAAAGTTGGCAAATGAATCTGCAAATCTCCACAATCTGTAAGGCAGATATTTCAAAATTACATGCATCCTCAGATGAATAAGCGCTTTGTTTCCAAATGTAAAATATCCTATTCTTTTCAGATCTTTTTCTTTATAGAGCGATAAAAGTATTTCTTCATCAAAAGAATGTATATGCGCGTGAAGCGGGGTTTCTTTGTTGCAGTGAATGCAAAGTGAATATTGCAAAAGCTCTTTATAAGGAGTTGTAATTATTAATGTTCCATCCGGTTTTAACACACGCATAAGCTCTTTTACAAAACTTCCGGGATCAACAACATGTTCAATTATTTCAGAAGCAATTATCAGATCTATGCTGTTATCGGCAATGGCAAGATTGAATGAGTCACTTATTAATCCGCTGTGTTTTTTTGAAGGATATAAATCGAGTGCCTTTTTTACATTTTCAAAACTTAAATCAAGAGAAATTACTTTTTTATCTTTTGGAAGAAGTTCTTTTGCAACCCAGGCCGATCCGCAGCCAACATCCAGAACTGTATTGTAATTTTGAGGCAGTGAATGAAGAATAGTCTCTCTTACCCGGCGCTCGTCGTGAGCGGTTCCACCCGGTTTTTCCTGAAAATAATTAAATACTTTTGCGTCTTTCTTATAGTGCTGAATATAGTTAAATTTGTGTTGCAAAATTTATGCTCTTGATTTCATTTGCTGATTTCGATTGCTGCTAAAATAAGTAAAAGAAAGTTATTCTGAAAATTATATGACACAAAAACGCATTTTAATAAGCAGACCCGACAGAATTGGTGATGTTGTTTTATCTACCGGTATTCCGAGAGAAATTAAGTCACAGTTTCCCGATAGTTTTGTCGCAGTTCTGGTAAGAAGCTACACTAAAGATATTTTCCAAAATAATCCTTTTGTGGATGAAGTTATTATTGATGATTTCACTCCTGAAAACAAATGGGAAGGATTTTGGAAAAGAGCAAAAGAAATCAGAAAGTTTCAATTTACAGATGCACTAATGCTTCTTCCCAATGAAAGAATCTGCTATATGCTTTTTGCTGCCGGAATAAAAAACAGAGTAGGAGTGGGACACAAACTTTATCAGATGTTAACTTTTTCCAAGTTTGTATCCAGAAACAAATATATACCTCTCAGACACGAAGCCGATTATTGTATGGATCTGGCAAGATCTATTGGTGTTAAAACAGACAATTATTCTTCCGAAATATATTTTTCAGATGAAGAAAAAAATAAAATTAACGAAGTAAAAAAAGAACTTCTGGGTGATAAAAAATATCTGGTGGGAATTCATACAACTTACAGAAATTCAACTCCTAACATTGAAACGGAAGAGTATAAAAGAATTATCGAATTACTAAATGAAAGAGAAGATATTCAGGTAATTGTAACTGATAATGATGTTCCTCACGAAATAAAAAGAATCAAAAATGTTAAGTATCCAAATGTAAATAACACTTTGAGAGAATCAATTATAAATATTGCTGCGTTAGATCTTTTCTTTTCTACTGCTACCGGACCAATGCACATTGCATCTGCCTGCGGAATAAAAACCGTAACATTATATTGTTATCTGACTCCTTGCAGACCGGAACGCTGGGGACCGTTTCATCCGGATGCGGTTGTTGTTTTTCCGGATCAGAAGAATTGCGATAAGATTTGCGAACATCATCCCGAAGTGTGTAAATATAAAGGGGATGAAAGTTTGTCGGCAGAAAATATTACTTCTAAAATTTTGAAAGCCATAAATTACGGAAACTGATCTTTTATCATAAAGGGAGTTGCTAATTACCGGTTAAATTAGTTATATTAGCGATTCAAAAGTTTGCCGGGTTGGCTAACAGGTTGACGCCCAACTCCATCAGGTCCGGAAGGAAGCAGTGGTAAGTGTTCAGTTTGTGTAGTTTTTCCCGGCTTTTTTATTTTACTTCCAGAATAAATTCCAAATTTCCCAATCCTCTTCTTGCAGGTTTATCGCCAAAAGCGATTTTTGCAAGAGAACCATATTGCATATTTTTTATTTCAGGATCGCCGGTAAAGTATGAAATATGATATGTAAGTTCAGGATCGTGTGTAATAAATAAAATGTTCGGGCCGTCAAGGCATTCCATCATTTCTTCAATATATTCAGATGTTCCGCCCGGTTTAAGATTGTTATCAATAATAATTTCATTTTGATAATGGAAAATTATTTTAATAATCTCAGATGTTTGTCTGGTTCTTTTATAAGGAGAACACAATATCTGATCAAAAGAGCCAATCATCGGAAGCCAGCCGGTAGCTGCTTTAAACAGTTTGCTTTCACCCTCTTTTGTAAGAGTCCTGTTTTGATCCGGTGTTGTTTTGTTGGGTTCCCCGTGACGCATTAAAAATAGATTCATCAACAAATCCGTGTTTTTTATCGGAATAATCTTCTATAAGCACGCAAAATATAAGAAATAATTTTATTTCCAAAAATAAAATGAACTGCAATAAAAAATCCCGTTAAACGGGATCTTTTAATTTTTCTTTATCAATTTTAGAATTATCGTCAATTTTTTCCATTGTTATACCTGTGTATCCGTAAAAAAGTGATATCAGCGGATTAATCAGATTAAAAAACGCGTAAGGAAGATAAAGGAGAGGGTAAACTCCTAATGTTGCCCACATAAATGCTCCGCAGGTGTTCCAGGGAA
Source organism: Rhodothermaceae bacterium (assembly GCA_041725875.1). GTDB lineage: Bacteria > Bacteroidota > Ignavibacteria > Ignavibacteriales > Melioribacteraceae > JBGRQB01. The sequence goes on along the minus strand of JBGRQB010000051.1, from coordinate 7,685 downwards.
CCAAAGGTGATGTTAATGTTGCAGAATCTTCTAATACTCTGGATAAATTTTTTGGATGTAATCCTTTTTTATCAAAAGCAGCTTTGTACATTCTGCCCGGAATTACTATTGACATATATTGATCAGCCGAAATTATATTCATACTGATACAGCTGAAAATTGTTGTGGCAACAAGTGATCCGGTTCTTTTTACTCTTGCCAGCAAAGATGCTGCTATGGTTGCAAGCATTCCGGTCTTTTCCATAATTCCGCCAAACGAAAGAGCACAGATTATCAGAGCAACTGTTTTCATCATTCCAAGTAAACCGCCTCCTGAAAGTAACTCGTTAACAGAAGCTAGTTCAGTCTCAATTTTGAATCCGTTTTGTGCAACATCAAAAACAGAAGCAAGTGTGGCTGATTGAAAAATTATTGCCATAATTCCGCCAATTACACTTCCGGCAAGTAAAGCAGGGAGCGGCGGTATCTTTAATATCACCATCACAATTACTAAAACAGGTGCCAACAGCAGTTCTGGTGAAATGTAAAATTTTGAATCTATAGTTGCTAATATTGTATTTATGTTTTCAGAATCTAAAGTGCCGTCTGAGTAAGAAATTCCGATAAAAATGTAGATAATAATTGTTATTATGTAACTCGGACCCGTAGTATAAATCATATGTCTAATGTGCGAAAATACATCGGTTCCGGCACAGGCGGGAGCCAGATTTGTTGTATCGGACAAGGGTGACATTTTGTCGCCAAAGTAAGATCCGGAGATTATTGCTCCGCCAACAATATAAGTCGGGATTCCCAAACCGTCACCAACAGCAATCAAAGCAACTCCGACTGTTGCAACTGTTGACCAGGAAGAACCGGTTCCAAGAGAAATAATTGAACATATAATAAGAGTGGCAACGAGAAAAACTCCGGGTGAAAGGAGTTGCAGACCGTAATAGATCATTGCAGGTACTATTCCTGCAAGAAGCCAGGTGCCTATCATTGTGCCAATTACCATTAAAATTAACATTGCACCCATTGCAAGCTGAATGCCCTGAAGAATGCCGTCCTGAATATCATCCCAGGTGTGTTTGTAAATAAATGCAATTATTGCGGCAACAGCCGAGCCAAGTACAAGGGGGATGTGCGCATCCTGCTGAAAAACGTAGATTGCCAGAAAGAGTGTGCAAACTACGAATAAAACTGGAACCAGAGAAACTAATAGACCGATTTGCGGTTTTTTTTCCATAAATGCTCCGATAGAAAAGAATACAAGATTGTCCGAAAATGTTTGGAGAAAATATCATAATTAATTGAATTTATCAAATTCGAACTAAATGATTTTAAGCATTATAATGCTCAAATACCAATTTTGCTTTGGCTGCGCCGACAGATGCGGCAAGTTTTTCCATATTGGCAGTTCGTATTTCTTCAATACTGTTAAAATCGGTAAGGAGTTTTTCCGCTATCTTTTTACCAATACCTTTTATTTCCAGAAGTTCGGTTGTAAGCGTTCTTTTATCGCGGCGCTCACGATGAAACGTTATTGCAAATCTGTGAGCTTCGTCGCGGACTGCCTGCAATAATTTCAGACTGGAAGATGTTTTGGGAATTGTTTGTGCTTCTGAAATTCCGGGGAAAAAAACTTCTTCAAGTCGTTTTGCCAGACCAATTATTTCATAGTTTTCAAATCCGATATCGTTCAAAATTTCAACAGCACTTGAGAGTTGTCCTTTACCGCCGTCAACCATAACAAGATCTGCAAGTGGTTCTTTTTCGTCCCAGACTCGCTGATACCTTCTCTGAATTACTTCCTGCATACTTGCAAAATCGTTTGGCCCGTCAACAGTTTTTATTATAAATCTGCGGTAAAGACTCTTTTTAGGTTTGCCGTCAACAAAAACAACCATACTTGCAACTGTATCGCTTCCCTGAATATTTGAAATATCGAAACATTCAATTTTTTTAGGAATGTTTTTCAATCGTAAATCGCGTTTAAGCGCAGAAAGTATATAAGGAGTGTTTCCTTCTTTCTTCATTTTCTGGAGCTGAATATCTTTAAGGTGAAGCACAGCATTTTTTTTGCACATTTCAAGTAGTGCCTTTGGTTCGCTTTGAATTTTCGGCACAACAAATTTTATCTTTCTTTCCGATTTTTTACATAACCAGAGTGAAATTGCTTCTTCATCGGCGGGAGTTACTTCAACAATAATCTCTTTTGGAATATCAACATATTCATTATAGTAAAAGCGGAGAGCCGAAGAGTAGAGCTGCGGAAGAGCGCTTTCCATATTTGTGGAGAGTTTGAAATTTTTCTTTCCCACAAGTTTACCGGAACGAATATTTAAAATTGTGCAGGCAACATCACTGTCTTCATTTGCAATGCTGATGATATCACGATCAAGAGCATCTGTTGTAACAATTTTCTGTTTTTCAGAATAAACTTTTAGCTGATCTATTTTATCACGCAGTTCGGCAGCTTTTTCAAAATTAAGAGAAGTTGATTCAATCATCATTTCCTCTGATAATTCGCTGATTAGCTGATCGGTTTTTCCGCGCAAAAGTTTTGCTGCCTGATCTACCATTGCATTATATTTTTCTTCGGAAATTAATCCTTCGCAAGGACCATCACATTTTTTTATGTGGAAATCGAGACAAACCTTAAACTTGCGCTGGTCAATCGATTCCTGATTAATATTAAGTTTACAACTTCTGATTTTAAAAATCTGGTTTATCATTCTGAGTGATTTTTTCAGACTTTTAACATCTGTATATGGACCAAAATATTTTGAACCATCTTTTATTAGTTGTCTGGTTGTAAATATACGCGGGTAAGGTTCATTTGTAATTCTGATATATGGAAATGTTTTGTCGTCTTTTAATAAAATATTGTAACGAGGTTTAAGTTCTTTAATAAGATTGTTTTCAAGAACCAGAGCTTCAACTTCACTGTCGGTAACAATAAGCTGCAGATCCACAACCTTTTTTATCATTATAAGAGTTTTGGGATTATCCACAGAACTGTGAAAATAGGAACGCACACGATTTTTCAGGTTTTTGGCTTTCCCGACGTAAATAATGTTTTCCTTTTGGTCAAAAAACTGGTAAATCCCCGGTTTGGAAGGCAGATTCTGTAATTTAGTCTCTAATTCTTTATTCATTATCCATAAATCTTTTTCCCAAATTTACAATGGATAAAGGATAATGTAAAATGGAAATGAACAATTAAAATAAAAGGTGACCAAAGATCACCTTTTAATAATTATCAATATATAATATCAGTTACTAAAACTTGTATCCTTTTGGAATTACAACTATTCCTGTCTCCGTAACTTTAAAGCGTTTTTTATCTTCTTCAGGATCAAAGCCGATTTCGGTTCCGACCGGCACTTTAACATTCTTATCAATAATAGCGCGTCTTATTTTTGAATGGCGACCAATATCGCAATTGTTAAAAATAATTGAGTCAGTTATGTAAGAATAACTGTTAACCTTTACGTTTGGACTTAAAATTGATCTTTCTACCAGTCCGCCCGAAACAATTGAACCGTCGGTAATAAGAGAATTAAGAACTCTTCCTACTCTTTCTCCTTCGTGGGAAAGAGTTTTTGCAGGAGGAAACTGACGCTGCTGAGTTCTGATAGGCCATTGCCTGTCGTAAAGATTAAACTCGGGAGTAGCAGAAATCAGATCCATACTTGCTGCATAGTAGCTGTCGATAGTACCAATATCTCTCCAATAAGGTTTTTTCGAATTCTTATTTTCATCTGAGAATTTATAAGAATAGAGATTGTAATTATTTTCAATCATATAAGGAATAACATGTTTTCCAAAGTCCTGATTTGGAATTCCTTTGTTGCTCATTTCTACAATTACATCGCGGAGAATTTTTGAATTAAAAACATAGATTCCCATACTGACAAATGAGTTACCTGGAGAACCAGGAATTTCTTCCGGTTTTTCCGGTTTTTCTTTAAAAGCAGAAATTTTATAATTTTCATCCACAGCCAAAACACCAAAACGAGATGCCTGTGAAGCAGGAAACTTTATACTGGCAATTGTTAAATCAGCCTTTTTCTTAACGTGATACTGTAGCATTTTCAGGTAATCCATTTTATAAATATGGTCGCCTGAAAGGAGCAGACAAAGCGGATGTTCATCCGGATCGAGCAGATTCAGATTTTGCTCAATTGCGTTTGCTGTTCCCAAATACCAATTGTTGCTTTCTTTAAGCTGAGGCGGAACCGAGTAGATAAACTCTCCAAGATCCGGATTAAAAATACTCCACCCCTGATAAAGGTGCATATTAAGAGAATCTGATTTATATTGGGTTAAAACATAAGTCTGTCTTAATCCGGAGTTAAGGCAGTTGGAAAGAGCAAAGTCAATAATTCTATACTTACCTCCAAACGGAACCGAAGGTTTGGTTCTTAAGTTTGTAAGCGGCGATAATCTTTCTCCAACACCGCCGGCCAGAATCATTGTTAATGTACCACGTAAAATTTTTGATCCGGAAAGCGCCATAAAATCCTCTTAATAATTTAATTCTTGCAAATATATTTATTAGAATGTTATCAAGCTATTAAAGAAATTGTTAAATTTAAGATCATATTAACAAAGTTTAGTTATGAACAGAAAAAAATTAAAATTTATACTTATTCCGGTTTTAACAATTCTGCTTTTTACAGCATATTTTATTAGTAAAAGTTTGTTAAATCGGTACAGTATGCATAAAGATGCTATTTATGCCGGGGTTAATGACTTTTTCCATTCGGAAAATGATATTAATGATTACATCACTCATAATCAAGAATTAATTGATATTATTCATTACGATCTTGATATAAATATCTTTCCCGATGAAAAAGAGATTGAAGGAGAGGTAATAATAACAGCTCTGGCAGAAAAGGAAGCTGAGAGAATAAGGTTAAATTTTTATGACAATATGACAATTGAAAATTTAACACTGAATAGTTCACCTGTAGAGTTTACCCACGAAGATTCTGGGTTGATATTAATTCCTGAAGAAATACCGGTTGATACTTTTTTAATCAGTATAAAATATTCAGGAACACCTCTGAACATCGGATTATCTTCATTCAGTTTTAAGCAAAAAAATGGTAATTACGTTGTTTCTTCTTTGAATGAACCTACTTATGCTTCCACCTGGTTTCCCTGTAACGATAAACCGGATGATAAAGCTTTGCTTGATATAAAAATTACCAATTATAAAAATTACACTTCGGTTTCCAACGGAGTTTTGGTTAAGGAAATTGTGGAAAATGACAGAAAAACATCTCATTGGAGAAGTCGTTACCCGACTTCAACTTATCTGATTTCTATAAATTCGGGAGTTTATGAAAAAATTTCCGATCAGTACATTTCTGGAAAAGATACAATGGAAGTAAGTTATTTTGTCTTCCCGGAAGATGTAAAAGCTGCTGAAAAGGATTTTTATCAAACGCCGGAAATGATTGAAGTATTTTCCAAAATGTTCGGCGAATATCCATTTATAAGGGAAAAATATAGCATTGTGGAATTTTTATGGCAGTCGGGTGCAATGGAAAACCAGACAATCACGGCAATCGGTTCCAATTTTGTTTCCGGTTATGGTTTGTTTAAAGATATTTTAATTCACGAACTTGCCCATCACTGGTGGGGAAATGCTGTCGGACCCAAATCGTGGAAAGATATCTGGCTGAATGAAGGCTTTGCTACATATTCCGAAGCACTTTATTTTGAAGCCGAAAGCGGTGCTTCTTCGCTTCAATCTACAATGTTTAACAATATGAGTTTTCCTGATAAAAGATTGTATAATCCGGAAGGTTATCTGTTGTCATCAACAATTTATGATAAGGGAGCCTGGGTTTTACATATGCTCAGAAGAGAAGTGGGCAGTGAAAAGTTTTTTGAAATTTTGCGAAACTATTTTGAAAAATATAAGTATAAAAATGCGTCATCATTCGATTTCAAAGCTGTTTGTGAAGAAACAACCGGAGGAAATCTGGAGCAGTTCTTCAAACAATGGGTTTTTGAAGGAGAAGAAAGAATTGAACTTTCCGTTGAAATTGATTCTGAAAATGTAAACGGAAAATGGAAACACAGAATTAAAGTCAGTCAGGAACAAAATGAAAAATTTGAATTTCCGCTGGATATAGAATTATTTTCAGGAAAAGACGGAAAATCGAAAAAACTGAGTTTCAGGATAAATTCGAGAGATACGGTTCTTATTCCTGATTATTCAGATAAAATTGAAGATTATAAAGTTGATCCTGATCACTGGCTTTTAGCTGAAATAAGTAAAGAGTAATGAATAATTTGTTATAATTTTTTAACTTTACAAGTTGAATAAAAACCAGATTAATTGTGACTAAAAATTATTATTTTATTTCAGATCTTCATTTGGGACTCGAATCAAAAGAGTGCGAAAATTTAAAGGAAAAAACTCTTGAAAATTTTCTCAATTCCGTAAAAGGGGATTGTGATAAACTTTTCATACTCGGGGATCTTTTCGATTACTGGTTCGAATATAAAAGAGTTTTGCAAAAAGGTTATTTCCGTACCTTTACAGCTTTGCAAGATTTGAGCGAATCCGGAGCCGAAATCCATTATTTAATTGGTAATCACGATTTTCTGCATCGCGATTTTTTCGAAAAAGAGATAGGATGCAAGGTTTACAATGAAGAATTGACAATTGAACTGGATAATAAAAAATTCTTTTTAGGTCATGGTGACGGACTGGTTGCAAATGACACCGGATATAAAATTCTGAAAAGAGTTCTTCGTAACAAGTTTGCACAAAAGCTTTATTCAATTCTTCATCCCGATTTCGGGATATGGCTTGCAAGCTCTACAAGCAAAACGAGTAGAGATTACACAACTAAAAAGAATTACGGAGAAATTGACGGATTATTTGAAACCGCGAAAATAAAGATAGATCAGGGATATGACTATGTTATTTTCGGGCATTCACATAATTTGTGTCAGGAAGAATATAAAAACGGAAGCTATATTAATCTCGGTTCCTGGCTGGAAAAACCGAGAGTAGGAAAATTTTCTAATAACAAGTTTGAAATAATTGACTGGAAATATAATGGCTAAAAACACCCCAAAGAAAAAAACAAAAAAGAAAAAAAGCAGAAAACTGCTCTGGATAATTTTATCGATTTTTGTTGTTTTTCTGGCTGGAGCTTCAGTCGGAGGATACTATTTATACGAAGATATTTCTGCCGGAATACCTTCTCTTGAAGAGCTTGAAAATCCGCAGGCGCAGCTTGCCAGCAGGGTTTACAGTGCAGATGGAGAACTTATTGCGAGGTATTATCTTCAAAACAGAGTTGAGACTAGTCTGGACAGTATCCCGAAACATCTTGTAAATGCTTTAATTGCAACTGAAGATTTGAAATACTATGATCATTGGGGTGTAAATGTTGAGAGAATTATTAAAGCACTTACAAAATATTTTATTCTTGGCGGCAAGCGTCAGGGTGGAAGTACAATAACTCAGCAGTTAGCCAAAAATCTATATAAACTGAAAAAAGATAAAGAATCCGGATATGATACAGTAGTTCGTAAGTTAACTGAGTTTGTGACTGCGGTTCAGCTTGAAAAAGCTTACACAAAAAATGAAATTCTGGAAATGTACCTCAACACAAATTATTTGGGTCAGGGTACATACGGCGTTGATATGGCAGCCAAAGCTTATT
>JBGRQB010000050.1:0-23781 GCA_041725875.1 Rhodothermaceae bacterium | reverse complement strand
ATGGTGCATTTGTTATTCCATCATTACTATCTGTTTGTAAGAAATCAGCAATGCACATAAACTAATTACAACAGCCGATATGGCTGCTGACAATTCTATAAAAGTTCTTTTTTGTCCCACTTTCACTTACCTTAACTTGTTAATTTTCCAAATGCTAAACTTACGAATTTAATGTAAAACCTATTTAAAATTATTAGTACTAATTTAAATAACTTGCCTTTTTATTAACCGAACATTATTTTGAATTCAGGCGTGTTGGTCTATGGGTAAGACGCGGGATCTTTGTTCCGAGATGTGAAATTTCACACACGCAACCGACTAATATCTCTTTATATTTTATCTATCAACCGGATCTATTATCAAAGCGCGCAGGTAATATGTCCAGATTTTAAAATTATCAAATTTAGGGATACTAACATGAAAAAAATCAAATTGAACATTGAGCAACTAAAAGTTGAATCTTTTAGAACCAGCAAAAGCAACAAACAAACAGGTACTGTAGCGGGAAATGGAACTTATACGGCACCACCTAATTGTGAGCAAACTGAAGCCGAAATGTGCGAACCATCAGATTATGCAACAAACTGCGATGCAACTTGCGGACACACTTATTGCAATGAAAACTCTTGTGAGTTAAGTTGTAATGGTACTTGCGGCGGATACACTTGCGATTATCCTTGCAAATAATGAGTATTCTTATACAAATATCCCGCGCAATGCGGGATATTAATTTATTATAGAAGTATTATTTTGAACTCAGGCGTGTTGGTCTATAAGTAAGACGCGGGATCTTTGTTCCGAGATGTGAAGCTTCACACACGCAACCGACTAATTCTTTTCTAACCATTCAATTCTGATAACCATCATAGCCATTAACTATGGTTGTTCAAAATCATAAATTAATATAGGTGTTCAAATGAAAAAAATGAAACTTAATCCTGCAGAATTAAAGGTAGAATCTTTTGGAACAGAGAAGAAACGTTCGAACAAAGGAACGGTTGCCGGAAATAATTATCCAACCTTATTTATGTGTGACGAAACAGCTGCTTGTACTCTTTATTTTTGTGTTCCTACTTTTGCTGAAACAAATTGCCAGAGAACCTGTGGATATACTTATTGTTTTAATGAAACTTGCGGTGATATGACTCAAACTCCCCAATGCCCTTAAGTTTACTTTTCAGTATTTATCTTAAAATTAGAGATATAAAAAATCCCGCTGAATGCGGGATTTTAATTTATTACCAATATTTAATTTGCTTCAGGGTTAAAGTTGGCTGTCCATCTTGCTAATCCTTTGGTAACTCTGAAATTATCAATGTTACCTTTCATATAATGAAAATCGCCGGTTGTACTTTTATAAACTCCAATACCAAATAAGCTACTGATTGGAGCAACTGGACCTGATTTTTCAATTGATGCAACATTTACACCATTTTTATATAATTTAAATGTATCCCCACTTCTTACCAAAGCTATATGAACCCAGGTATTTGCAGTTACTGTACTTTCATCAAATTTTAATCCTATTCCACCTTTACCATTTACAGCAAAAGAAAATTCAAAGTACCCCAGATGAGTTTTGGTGAATTGCATAACATTATCATTATCTCCGCCAACTCCTTTAGCTGTTAAAATACCATAGTAAGATGTTGGTAATAATTCTGAGAAATTAACCCAGAAATCAACTGTAAAATCTTTATCTCCAAAGTTAAAATCTTGTGAAGTTGGTATAGATAAATAACCGTTTCCGATAAACTTAGCTGATGCAGTTCCATATTTTTTTACTGTTCCATCGTTTGTTACAGTGCCGACAGGTGTAAGGGTTCTGTTGTAAATTGAATTATCTGTAAATGATGATTGCCCGTTTGTACCGTCACCGCTTATAAATAACTTTAATTCAACTTCCTGCAGCATTACATTAATAGGTGCATTTAAAGCCTGAGCTTCCGCTTTAGTCATTTCTTGTTCAAAATTCTTATATCCAAATTTTGTTACAACTATTTTGTAAGTATCAGAACTATCTTTTACAACAATTTTGTTGGTCTGATTAGTTAAATTGCCGCTATAAATTTCTTCGTCATCTCCATAGACTGTTATAGACGCGTCTGTTTGCTTATAATTTCCAGTGGTTTCATCAAATACAAATGCATTAACAAGAAACTTAACTGTCTTTATTATATTAAAGCTGAATGTTGTATATCCAAAATCTTCTGCAGTATAATCTCCGGCTTCAATAACTTCTGTTGTAACATTTGACGTTACATTTGTCTGAACATCAAAACTGATATCCAAAGGTTTTTCAACTATATGTGCCAGATTACTTCCTGCTTTTGGCGTGATGTATAAAACATTCTCATTAACATCCACAACTAAGAATTTTGTCAGTTTATATCCGTTTTCTGTTAATAAAGATAATGGATCACTAATATAACCACCACTTAGTTTGTTCAATTTTAATTTTTTGTTCTGCTGAATAACAGTCCCTGCTGCATTTTCAACATCAATTATTATTGAGTGGATATCATCTTCAAGAGAAGATTTTTTCAGCGCTTGTGAAAGATCGCCCAGATTAAATTCCACTTTACTGGTTAACTGATTTTCATTTTCCAATACATTAGAATCTTCACTACAGGCCACCATTAAAACCATAAGTAGTAAAATTACTAGTTTTTTCATTTCGTCCTCCGACTTGTTATATTATATAATTAAACTCATCCAGATGAGTTTAAACCCGTTTTTCAATCAAATTAGCTTTATTGATTATAAGAATAACTGCCAAGCCTAATACTCATTAATTTAATATTAATAAGTATTAAATTAAATAGTTTAATTTCTAGATATATATTAATTAATACCCTTTAAATAACTTGCATCTTTTATTTTTGAATAGTATTTTGAATTCAGGCGTGTTGGTCTATGGGAAAGACGCGGGATCTTTGTTCCGAGATGTGAGTTTTCACACACGCAACCGACCATAAAAATCCAATTTTATTTCTATTTAAGATCGAATGAACTGTCTTGGCGCGCAAACAGTATTATTCAGAAACTTTAAATTATCAAAACAGGGATGAAAATATGAAAAAGATCAAATTAAACTTCAAAGAGCTTACAGTAGATTCTTTTGTAACCAATTCTAATATGAACAACAGAGGAACTCTTTTGGGAAATAGTGGTCCTGACTGTATAGTAAATGTAACTGAATACGACAACAATTGCGGAAGCGGTGGTGGTGGCACCGGTGGTAATTCCGATAACTGCACAGACGTTGCTTGTCCAACAAACCCGCAAGATTGTCCGCCAGATACTATTAATTGTACTATTAATTCACCTGAATGTCCTTCTGGTAATCAAATTGTATGTACTAACCCATAAATAGAATTGCCTCATTAAAATGGGGCAATATTATATCTTTTTAAACAGTAGATATAAATTTAGTGGTTTGTTAATGTATAAATTCAGTTTTAACTAAATAGGTTGGGAATCCTATTATGATTGAATCTAAAGCATCTTAACATTAAAATCTCATATACTCGGAATTTTTGCAAAAAGAGTATAATCAGATTATCCCGACAATTATATTATAAGCTGAATTTACCTACCGGAAGAATCAATCCGACAAAAACTGTAGAGATCCGGTAATTTTCTGTAGAAAAACTTGTATTCATTAACATTACTTTAAATCTATCTTTGAATATTGAAAAGATTAAACAGTTTATAGATTTATTATCAGGCGTGTTGGTCTATGGAAAGACGCGGGATCTTTGTTCCGAGATGTGAGTTTTCACACACGCAACCGACTATTTTACCATTAGTTTTATTTCAAAATTTATTTTTCCGGAAAAACCGGAAAACCTATTTATAAATTAAGCAATGGTGGAAAAATGAAAAAGCAAAAACTTAAGATTAACGATCTACAAATTGAATCTTTCACAACTTCTGCAACCCCCAAAACCAGAGGAACTATTAAAGGCTTCAAACCAATAAGTGAACAATATTGGTGTCCGCCTGAAACAGAAAGAACTTTATGTTTTTCTTATTGTGCTACTTGTGCTCCAACCTGTGGAGGATTAACAGAAGATCCTGAAGAATGTCCTTAAATATTAAGAATATTTAGCAATAAAGAATCCATTTAAATTTAAAGAGTGCAATAATGAAAAAAATAAAATTCAATCTTGAAGAGTTACAAGTTCAAAGTTTCGAAACAATTGAATCTCATTCATCAAAAGGAACTGTAATGGGTAATAATTACCCGACTGCCGGAAATTGCTGGACAAAAGAAAATGGTTGCGAATCTGAAACAGACGATGAACCTAATTGTTTTTCTGATCCTTGTACTCAGGCTTGTTTATCAGATTTCAAAGAATGTGTTCAAACTGTTGCATCTCCTAATTGTTATACATTAGGAGATATTTGTCCATAACAACCGGAGAAGAAAATGAAAATCAAACTAAATTTTAATGAACTTAAAGTTGATTCATTTACAGTTAATTCTGATTCAAATTCCAAAAAAGGAACCATAAAAGGACAGGCACAATATACTCAATATATCTGGTGTTCTGATACTTGCGATAAAATGGATTGTTATGGAGCCGATACAATTAACGCCAACACTTGTGATCATCTTTCTGTTGGAATGGATTGCTCCTGGAATCAACCTTGTAGATAAACTTAGTAACAAATCCCTCTATTTTTGGGGGATTTGTTATTTCAGGGTAAAAGGAAATCTCCTTAACTAAATTGTTAGTCATTTTAAGTTCAAAATATTATTTTTATTTAGGCGTGTTGGTCTATGGGAAAGACACGGAATCTTTGTTCCGAGATGTGAGTTTTCACACACGCAACCGACTATCAAACTACCACTGTTAATTTTTGAGTGATTTATCTTGGCGCGCAGGTAATTTCATTCATACTATTTAAAACAAAAAAAATCAGGGATGTTTATATGAAAAAGTTAAGTTTAAAACTCGATGAACTAAATGTTGCAAGTTTTGAAACAATCAAAAACAAAAACTCAAAAACAGGAACCGTAGTCGGTAATACTGATCCGAATCAAACAGAAACTGGTGCACCTTGTGATACTCAGTTTAAAGATACATTGAGACAATGTCTCACTGCTTTTGATTGTACTCTTGCAGGTCAATATACTTGTTAATAGATATTATTTATAAATTAAACCCCGGCAATTGCCGGGGTTTAATTTTATATTATTATTTCAACACTTCATTTCCGCTAAATTCTCTGTAAAGAGAAAGCTGATCCAGTATAAAATTATATTTATCTGTTTTATCAACTATTACTTCTGAAAGTATTTTTCCCAGACCAGGACCAAGCATTAATCCCTGTCCGCACATACCAACAGTTAAAAGCAAGTTGCTGAAATTTTCAGGAAAGTTAACTATTGGAAAGCCGTCCGGAGTCATAGGATACAAACCTCTCCAGGTTCTTCTTACTCTGATGTTTCTCAATCTTGGATAAAGATTTACCATTCGTTTTATTACCTGTGGTAAAAATTCGGAAGTATTATCTATATCTTTGCCTAAATATTTTGGCTCGGGAGTTATACAAAATACTATCTGGTTCTCTTTATTTTGATAAAAATAGTAGTTTGCCGAACCTTCTTCGGGTCTGATATCAACAAGCATCGGATCAAAGAATTTTTTAACCGGTTCTGTTACTCCGCCTTCGTGAGAATCAGGTTGAACCGGAACGTCCATTCCAGCCATCAGGCAAATTTCTTTTGCATTTCCGCCGGAAGCATTTACATATAATTCAGCTTCGTAACTTTCTTTATCAGTAACCACACCTGTTATTGAAGTACCTTCATATTTTATTTCAGTTACTTCTTCGTTAAACTTAAATTCTACTCCGGCTCTTTTTGCTAAAATGTAAAAAGCATCTGCAAGTTTCATAGGACAAACAGATCCGTCTTCAGGAGAATATGTTCCGCCACGTAAACCTTCAGCAGAAATACCGGGAGCAAGCTCTTGAATTTTTTCAGCAGACACCCAGTCGATATTTAAGCCATATTCTTTTTGTTTTACTAAAAGATTTCTAAGAGCATTTTCTCTTTCATCATCGTAAACAGGATAAACATAACCGCCCTGAACCCAATCAACATCAAGTCCGTGCTCTTTTTCAATTTCTTTTATTATTTCAATTGATGTCTGACAAATATTTATCTTTGCCGGATCTGAGTGCGTTGCTCTTATTCCGCCAATTGCAGCTTTATTTTGTCCTCTTCCGTGCGAAGGCATTTTATCAATTACAACTACTTTTTTTCCTTTTTTAGCAAGGAAGTAGCTTAACGGCAAACCAACACTTCCGGCACCAATTATTACTATATCAACATTTTTCATTTTTTCCTCACTAAGCATCTTCATTAATTAAAGCAGACATTGGAACTTCTACATTTAAAGGTCTCTTGGTTCCCTGATGAACTTCTTTGAAATCTACACCCGCCATTCCGAAAACTCTCGGAAGAAGAGTAGAACAGTTTTTACCGCCACAGGCACCCATTCCGAGTCTGACATTTTTAAGCTGATTTATATCACGCACTTCATATTCTTTTATATACTCAACAACTTCTTTAACTGTAACGTGTTCACATTTACAGATAAGTGCATTTTCAGGAATATATTCAAACTCAGCATCTTTCTTTGGTTCAACAATTGCTTCATCCTGAACGCGGACACCGGCAATTTTTTGTGCATTTTCAACTGCTGCTTTTACATGCACAAGGTAAGTTTTATATTTTTTGTTAAATCTGTGTTTAATAACTTCTGTTTCTTCAAGGAAATTTCCATCTTTGTCAGTACATCTGATTTTATCACCAGCTTCAAAATCAGGGTTAAATTCGTGAGGTAAAATCAGTTCAACAAAATTGTCATCAATTTGTTTGGCAAGAGTAATTGCCAAGCCCGGACAAATAGACATACACAATGTACATCCTGTACATTCACCTTCGAAGTAAGGAAGATCCATAATTGAATTTTGATCTCCTTTAAGGTTTATACTTCCTTTAGGACAAACCGATGTACAAGGATTACAAGGTATTTCCTGATCGCAATGGATAACAGGTTTAAATGTTTCGGTTGATAATTCTATTGTTGGTCTTTCAAAAACTTTTCCGGGATGACTTTTTAGAACTTCTGCTTTTTCAAAAAATTCTTTATCAATTTTTACTTCTTTGCCAAGAAGCTGAGCCATTTCCAATCCGGCAATTCTTCCGCCAAACATTGCGCTGGAAGCTTCTGCAATCTCTTTTGCATCACCGGCAGTTACAACTTTAAATCCAAAATCTTGAGCCATAACGGAAAATTCATCAACGGGTGCAAGTCCGACAGCAATCAACAATGTATCAACTTCAAATGTTTTTGCTGTTTCAAGCATCGGCTGCCAGTTTTCATCAACTTCTGCAATTGTTACCTGTTGAACTTTTCCATCACCTTCTGCAGAAAGAACAGTATGGTTCATATAAATAGGCACACCCATTCTTTTAATTTTATCGGAGTGAACTTTATAGCCGCCAACTTTTGAAGCTATGTCGCAGATACCTGCAACTTCAATTCCGGCCTGAAGGCCGTGATAGGCTGCTATCAGACCAACATTACCGGAACCAACTATAAAAACCTTGTTTGAGGATTTAACAAGGTCTCTGTTTACCAATGTCTGGAACGCCCCGGCTCCATAAACACCGGGAAGATTGTTGCCCGGGAACACAAGTGATTTTTCACGTGCGCCAGCGGAAACAACAATTCCTTCAAAATCTATAATTACATAATTTTTATTTTCTACAAAAACACCAACTTTCTGGTCTTTATAAACGCCGACAATTGATGCTTCTGTAAGTACAGTCACATTTTCATAAGAGCGAACTTCATCTTCCAGTTTATGTCCGATATCAATTCCGCGGGTTCCTGCATAACAATCTGCAATAGAGCCGAAAAATTTGTGAGTCTGGAGCAAAAGCTTTCCGCCTAGTTCTGCTTTATCATCTATAAGAATTACATTAAATCCTAATTTTGCAAGTTCAATTGAAGCTGTTAATCCAGAAGGACCGCCGCCTGCAACAAGAACGTCGCATTTCATTGTTTCAATTTTTGTTTCGCCAATTGGTTTGTCATCTTCAGGAAGATCGGGAATGTGGATAAGTTTTCTGATATCCATTCCTTCGGAAAGGGGAGTGATACAAGATTTTTGCGGAAATCCGTCAATAATTACGGTGCAATGTGAACATTGTCCGTTTGCACAATAAATTCCCTGCGGGTGATCTCCTATTTTGTGAATTGCAAACTCTTTAACCCCGTTTGCAATTAAAGCCGACGATACTGCTTCTCCTTTAAATCCGTTCATTTCTTCGCCATTAAATTTAAACTGAACAGATTCTCTTTCTTCAGGAACAGGCAATACCGGATGATTGATAATACGTTCCATAATACTCTCTACTTTATGTTAATTTATTCAATTTTAATAGTTATCAAACAACAAATGCGTTTACTCGAGGCATAAACACATATCTATTTTTCAGGATTTTTTTCCATAAATTCGTTAAATCTTCTCACGTGAGAACGGGCAAGCTCCTGAGCAATTCCCGGTTCTCTTCTTTCCACAGCTTTTAATATTTCAACCATATCCTGATAATTTTCTTTCATTCTTTCATCTTCTTTATCAAGAAACTGATCGTAATAGCGGTTTATGTTTTCGTGAACCGTACTCAAAATTGAAATGTAAATAGGGTTTCCGGCAATACGGGCTAATTCCATATGGAAATCGTTATCAGCAGAAATGTAATCGTCCCACATTGGCAGACCCGCATCAACTGCTTTTTTTACTCTTTCAACAATTTCTCTTAGAACCGGCAGATCTTTTTCTTCTACAGTTCTTGCGGCAAGATATGTTACATTTCCCTCCACATCTTCACGAAACTGTGCTATATGTTTTAATGATAAACTTTGTGAACGAATTAGTAAATCGAGACTTTCACTCACTTTTTCGGTTTTAACATTTTCTACAATTGCACCGCCATTTGTGCCAGTTTTAATGGAAATTAAGCCTTTTTGTTCCAAAACACGAAGTGCTTCGCGAATTGTTCCTCTGCTGGTTTCAAACATATCTTTCAGTTGTCTCTCAGCAGGAAGTTTCTCCCCAACTTTAATTTCGCCTGATAAAATAGCTTCTTCTATCTGCGAAATTACATCTTGAAATACTCTGTTTTGTTTGGCTACCTGAAACATTTTTCTCACTTTCTGAATTTTAATGGTTTAATGGTTAGACCATTCTAAAAACTATAGTACAAATCTACATTTAAATTTTGAAATTTCAATGATTTTTAAAGCTTTTGATGAAAATTTTTATTGTTCTGCAACTTCTTGTTTTTCAGTCTTAACAACCCTGTTCATAACAGTTTTGCAAAACTTGATTAAATATTCAATTGCTGCAATTGGTTTATCAAAATTATTTGGCATTACAAGTTTCATAACTTCTTTACCTTGTTCAAATTTGATGCTTCTGGCATAGTTTTCCATAACAAATGTCATAAGTTTCTGAAACTTGTTCTGGTAGTAATCTTCTTTTTCTCCTTTGGGCAGAATAAGTGAAATTTTCTTTTCCATAATTACAATTCGCTCAAATAATGCTCTTGAAGCATAATATCTGAGAATTGCAGTTGCCACAAGTTGTTCAACTTTTTCAGGAAGTTTACCAAATTTATCGCTGATATCTTCTTTTATTTCTTCAGCTTCCTCAACTTCTTTCATTGAGAAAAGAGCAGTATAATAACTTAAACGATCTACCTGTTCAGCCATATAATCTTTTGGAATCCCGATTTCAAAATAGGTATCAATTGTAGGTTCGGTTCTGTCTTCGTGCTCTGGCAAATCTTTAAACACATCGCGGAACTCGCTGTATTTCAGTTCTTCAACTGCTTCATCGAGCAGTTTAACATACATTTCAAAACCAACGGTGTTAATGGAACCGCTTTGTTCTGTTCCGAGCAGGTTTCCGGCTCCTCGTATTTCCAGATCCCGCATCGAAAGATTAAAACCTTCTCCTAATCCCGCGTGTTCTTCAATTGCCTGCAATCTTCTTACTGCTTTTTTTGTAATTGTTTTCATAGAAGGAGCAAGAAAATATGCAAAAGCTTTTTTATCTGAGCGACCCACGCGTCCGCGCAGCTGATGCAGTTCTGCAAGTCCGAACCTGTCGGCACGATTTACAATTATTGTGTTTGCGTTTGGAATATCAAGTCCTGATTCAATAATTTTTGTAGCAATAAGCATATGATATTCTTTATTCATAAAATCGTAAATCACTTTTTCAAGCTGCGCCGGTTTCATTTGTCCGTGAGCAATTCCTATTTTTATTTCAGGAATATGTCGCTGAACATAACCTGCAATTTTATCGATTGACTGAACACGATCGTGCACAAAAAATATTTGTCCGTTTCTTTTAACTTCATCAAGAACCCATTCACGCACTTTTAGAATGTCAAAGACTTCCACCTTTGTGTACACCGGCTGACGGTTTGGCGGAGGTGTTGCAATAATTGATAAATCTCGCGCGCCAAGAAGTGAAAGATTAAGCGTTCGCGGAATTGGTGTTGCAGTAAGTGTAAGTGTATCAACATTACTTTTTATTTCACGGAGTTTCTCTTTTGCCATCACTCCGAAACGTTGTTCTTCATCTATAATAAGCAGACCAAGATCTTTAAATTTTATATCCTTGGATAATAATCTGTGAGTACCAATTACAACATCAGCAGAACCTTCGTAAAGTTTATCAAGCGTTTCAGTTTGCGCTGCTTTAGATCTGAAGCGAGAAAGCACGCGGGTCTGAACCGGAAACTGTGCAAGTCGGTCTTTAAAAGTATTGAAATGCTGTTCAGCCAAAATTGTTGTCGGAACCAACACTGCAACCTGCTTTCCATCATTAACAGCTTTAAACGCGGCTCTTACTGCAATTTCGGTTTTACCAAAACCAACATCGCCACATACCAGTCTGTCCATAGGATTCCCGGATTCCATATCACCTTTTACTTCTTCTGTTACCTTTGACTGATCAGGCGTGTCTTCGTAAAAGAAAGAAGCTTCAAGTTCTTTTTGCCAGATTGTATCCATACTATATGCAAAACCTTCGGACGCTTTTCTTTTTGCATAAAGTGTAATTAATCCGCGAGCTGCATCTTTTATTTTCTTTTTAACTTTTTTCTTCTGGTTTTTCCACTCGTTGCTGCCAAGCACAGATAATCTTGGTTTTGATTCATCGCCGGAGTTAAACTTTTTAACCAATGCAAAATAGTTCAGATTTACATAAACCACTCCGCCTTCGGCATAGAGAATTTTTATAGATTCCTGTTCAACTTTCCCGATTTTAATATTTTCCAATCCGGCGTACTGACCAATACCATAGGTTTCGTGAACAACATAATCGCCCCGTTTTATTGAAGCCAGTTCTTTACCTGAGCGTTTTCTATATTTCTTTTTGGTAGAAAGTTTTGTTCTGTAAGGTTTATTAAAAATCTGATAATCTGTAAGCACAACCAGTTTATCTTCTTTTGCAATAAATCCCTTTTTTATTGCAAGTGGAATAATTGTAATTTTTTTCGATTCAAAAAGTTCTGAAAGATGTGTATGATAATCTGTTAAAAGATCATACATTCTCTTTGCATGCATTTCATTTTCTGTTGTAATGATAACCTTGTTACCCTCTTCAACATATTCTTTAAGCTGATTAAAAAGCAGCTCAAAATTTGAATTAATTGCAGGCGCGCGTAAAAGTTTATGTACAATTCTTTGTTCGTGCTGTCCGAGCTCATCTTCAATAAACCAGTGCACATTTTTTTCAAAAAGTGCATCTACACCGGAAAGCTTTGTTTCTGCAAAGTCGATTTTACTTTCTTCGTCTTCAATTTCTTCAACATCTTTTTCAAAAATTTCAGCTCTTAATTCTTCATCCAGATCATCATTTTTTACCGGATCTGTAGTTTCTTTTTCCGGCTCAAATAAATTGTTAAGTTCATAAACAGAAGCCAAAACAAGGGGGTTATCCAGATAGTCAAAAATATCTGTGTGCTTCTGGTTTTCGTCAAACTCAATTGAAGATGCAAGAGTAACAACTTCTGTGGTTCCTGCTGAGCGCTGACTCTCAGGGTCGAAATATCTGATTGATTCTAAAAAATCGCCATCGTATTCGAGTCGCGCAGGACGCTTTTCACTAAACGACCAGAAATCAATTATGGAACCGCGCACGGAAAACATTCCGGGGGAATCTACAAATTTATCTTTGTTGTAATTAAGCAGATTAAGATATTCTAAAAGTTCGTCATAAGGAATTGAATCTCCCGGTTCAATTATGGTGGTATTTTTTTCAAGCTGTTTTTTCTCCGGGAGCTGCAGCGTAAGCAATTTGTATGGAGCAAGCAGAATATAATTTTCTGCTTTGTTCAAATTTGTAAGAGTTTCCTGAATCACATCCTGGTTAAGTGCATCAACAGCAATAATTTTTTCTCTTAAACCTAAAATACTCAGCTCAACTTTTACTTCGTTAATGCTTTGTACATCAGGGAAAAGCATCACAATATTTTTCTTCTGTTTTGCAATTGATGATACAAGTATTGTTTTAAAAGATTCCGGCAAAACAGATGAATAAAGTTTTGCTCTTGATGCAGAGTTTTCTTCAATTTTTTTCTGAAGCATAAACGCTGCTTTTAGTTTATCAAATTTTTCCAGAAATGTGTTTTTCATTATCAACTCTTTTTAAAATACAATAAGATTCCTGTCCGGTTATCGGCGGAAGCAATTTTTGCATATTTACAAAATACTTTGTGTGAAAAAAATCACGGTACAAAGATATGCAATATTTGGTTTAATCCCATTTTTCCGGTTAAAATAGTCAGAAAAAATATCGATTCTCTTTAATTAAAGATTAACAGTTTCATCACATGTTATTATGTTATAAAATAATTAAATTTAGAAAGTAAAAAACAGGTTTTAATATTCTTAACTCTAACTTGTTTTTATACTGCAAACCTTGTTTTATGAAAATAATCTACTCAAAATAAAGGGACGGTATTATGGCAAATCTTCGAGCATCAAAACCCAGAGAATTATCATACAAAGAATTGAAATGGACTTGCGATCTGGAGAAACTTGAATTCGAGTCAACAAAAGGAATTAAGCCAATTGAAGGAACCGTAGGTCAGGAAAGAGCATTAAAGGCTTTAAAATTAGGAGTAGATTTAAAAAGTCCGGGCTATAATGTTTTTGTTACCGGTCTTTCCGGAACAGGAAAATTTTCCACAATAAAAGATATGCTGGAAAAGATACGTCCCGTTTGTCCCGAACTTAAAGATTACCTTTATGTAAATAATTTTAAAGATACAGATCGCCCTGTGTTGCTTGAATTAAAAGCAGGTTCCGGTAAACATTTTAAAATGGATATAGCCGGAACAATAAAGTTTTTACAACTTCAAATTCCGCAGGAGCTTGAACGCGAACCATTTATTTCCAAAAGAAAAGATTTGATTGCAATTTTTGGTGACAAGCAAAATACTCTTATGGGAGATTTTGAAAACAAAATTGCCAAAGACGGATTTACCATTGGAAAAGTAAAATCGGGCGAAGCTGAAAGACCTGAAGTTTTACCGGTTGTAGATGGAAAACCTGTGTACATTACACAGCTTGAAGATTTTGTAAGAACCAAACTGCTTACCCGACAGAAAGCAAAAAGTATGACAAAAAAATACTCCGAGTATCAGCAGGAGATGGGTAAAATTATAAAACAAAGTATTGCTCTTAATAAAGAATTTCAGGATGAACTTGAAAACATAGAAGATGAAGCAGTAGCTCTTGTAATAAAAGGTGCTGTTGAAAATCTGAAAGAAAAATATCCTGAGGAATGTGTTCAGAAATTTATGAATGTTTTTGAGGAGAGTCTGTTTGATAACCTCGATGCGTTCAAAGTAAAACCAGATATGCGAAATGCTTCTGAACAGGAATATTATAATGCAATTCTTTCCGATTACGAAGTAAATCTTCTACTGGACAATTCAGGCACAAAAGAATGTCCGGTTGTTATTGAAACAACTCCGAGTTACCAAAATTTATTTGGAACCGTAGAAAAAGTTTATGACGGACAGGGAGGATGGCACGCCGATTTTACAAAAATAAAATCAGGTGCAATTTTAAGAGCAAACGGCGGTTACCTTGTAATTAATGCAATGGATGCTTATGAGGAACCGGGCGTATGGAAAACATTAAAAAGAGTATTGTTATATGGTAAACTGGAAATTCAGGATGTTTCAAATTTATTTTATTTTTCACCAAGCGTCCTGAAACCAGAACCAATAGAAGTAAATACAAAAATTATCTTGATTGGAAACAACGAGATCTACTCCATTCTTTCAGCTTATGAAAATGATTTTAATAAAATTTTCAAAGTTAAAGCAGAGTTTGATCACGTAATGCCTTTAACAGATCACGCAATTATTGAATATGCACGCGTTATTAAAAAGCTTGTAGAAACAGAACATCTGCTTGAATTTAGTAAATGTGGTATTGCAAAAATTGCCGAGTTTGGTGCAAGATATGCTGGCAGAAAAGATAAACTTACAACTCGTTTTGCTTACATAGCAGATCTCGTACGAGAATCCAGCTTTTCAGCAAAAGATGTTGGTGATTCCGAGGTTACAGAATATCATGTTGTTCGCGCTTACCAAAACAGCAGAGAGCGACACGGATTATACGAATCTAAAATGAGTGAACTTTACGCTGACGGAACCTTCCTTATTGATACGGAAGGAAGCAGAGTCGGACAAATTAACGGTCTGGCAGTTTACGGCGGCGGAATTCACGATTTTGGTAAACCTTCCAGAATTACAGCAAGTGTATCTTTAGGGAACGGTTCTATTATAAATGTTGAGAGAGAAGCAGGTTTAAGCGGCAAAACCCACAACAAAGGAATGCTGATTTTAACCGGTTATTTCAGAGAGACTTTCGGAAAACAAATTCCGCTCTCATTTAATGCAAGTGTTGTTTTTGAACAGGGCTACGGACCAATAGACGGTGACAGTGCAACAATTACAGAAGTAAGCGCACTGCTTTCCTGTTTATCCGATGTACCTATAAAACAATCGCTGGCAATAACCGGGTCGGTAAACCAAAAAGGTGATATCCAGCCTATTGGCGGAGTAAATGAAAAAATTGAAGGATTCTTTGATGTTTGTAAACAGCGCGGACTCAACAAAAAGCAAGGTGTTATCATTCCTGTACAGAATGTAAAAGATCTTATGCTTAACGATGAAGTTGTTGAAGCTGTTAAAAACAAAGAGTTCCACATTTATCCGGTTGAAAGAGTTGAACAGGCCGTTGAAATCCTGACAGGAGTACGCGCCGGAAAACTGCTGAAAAACGGCAGATACCAGGCAAATACTATTTTCGGACTTGTAGACAAAACACTGAGAGAAATGAGAAGAAAGATTTCACCTCCGGCTAAAAAAGCGGAATCGCCCGCTAAAAAGACAAAAACTACTACAAGTAAAAGGAAAAAGTGATTTTTTATGAAAAAACACGCTAAAACAAAAATTCTCGCAACCCTTGGTCCGGCTACAGAATCAGTAGAATCCCTTGGCGCAATTATCGATCAGGGAGTGGATGCCGTACGATTAAATTTTTCGCACAACGACCACTCATATTATGAAGGCGTTTTTAAAACTATCGATAAGGTTCGTAAGGAAAAAAAACTGCCCATAACTGTTTTACAAGATCTGCAAGGTCCCAAAATACGCGTTGGTGAACTTGCTGAAAAAGAAATTGAACTTGTTTCGGGAGAAACAATTGAAATAACTACTGAAAAAGTTTTGGGGACCAAAGATTTAATTTCCACTTCTTATAAACCATTACCGGAAGATGCAAATGTTGGTGACAGAGTTTTAATTGATGACGGACTTCTCCATTTGAGAGTTCAGGAAAAAAGAGAGAATTCTGTTATCTGTAAAATTGAAGAAGGAGGAACACTTAAACCGCGAAAAGGAATGAATCTGCCCGGAATGCGATTAAGCACACCTTCGGTTACAGAAAAAGATCTTGCGGATCTGGAGTTTGCCCTTAAACACGATATAGATTATGTAGCACTCTCTTTTGTAAGAGATTCAAATGACATAATTGAACTGCGTAAATGGATAAAATCAAAAGGTTATGATATTCCGATTATTGCAAAAATAGAAAAAGAAGAAGCTGTTTTAAATTTCGAAAAAATTCTTGCTCATTCTGACGGAATTATGGTTGCCCGCGGAGATCTTGGAGTTGAACTTAATCCGCAGGCTGTGCCTATAATTCAAAAAAATATTATCCGCAGATGTAACGAAGTTGGTAAACTTGTGATAACAGCAACTCAGATGCTCGAATCGATGATAAACAATCCGGTTCCTACAAGAGCAGAAGCTTCAGATGTTGCAAATGCTGTTCTCGACGGAACCGACGTGGTGATGTTAAGCGCCGAAACATCTGTAGGAAAATATACCTCTGAAACAGTTAATATTATGAATGATATTCTGGAACGCGCAGAAGCAAACATTCATATGAAAAAAAGAATAAAGTATGAAACCCCGCAATCTCTTAACGACAATATTCTTGATGCTCTTGGTAAGGGAATTGCAAAAATGTCTGATCAGGTTAATGTGGTTTCAATTATTGCTCTTACCGAATTTGGCAACAGAGCAAGAGTAATTTCAAAATTCCGACCTAAAGTTCCGGTATTGGCAATTTCAAGTAAGTTTGAAGTAATGAACAGTATCAATATCCACTGGGGAGTAAAATCTATATTTTATGATTATATGGGTAAAGAAGATGATGCTATTCAGACTGCAATTAATTATCTTAAAGAAAAGAATATTGCAAAGGATGGTGATATAGTTCTTGTAACTATGGGTCGTCCTTACACAAAAGAGATGAAAGAAACTAATTTGAGATTTATTGTAGTATAAATGCCTGTTTCCGGGATAAAATATCATCCTGCAAAATGGTGGACTCCGGAAGGGGATAAAAAAGTAAAATGCGAGTTGTGTCCGAGAAACTGTATAATAAAAAAGGGTCAACACGGATTTTGCTTTATCCGCCAGAATATTGACGGAAAACTCTATTCAGCCGGATATGGGTATCCAACTGGTTTTGGTGTTGATCCGATAGAAAAAAAACCTTTAAATCATTTTTATCCCGGGACAGAAATTTTAAGTTTTGGAACTCTCGGCTGCAACCTCGGCTGTAAATTTTGTCAAAACTGGAATATTTCCAAATCAACAAAACAATCTCGCGATGAAGATTATATTTCTGCAGAAGATATAGTTTTATTTACCAAAAAGAGAAACATTCCCGCAATTGCTTTTACTTACAACGATCCTGATATTTTCGGTGAGTTTGTTATTGATGTTTCGCGACTGGCAAAAGAAGAGAATATCAAAACCGTTATGGTAAGTGCCGGTTATATAAATCCGGAACCGCGCAAAGAAGTTTACAAATATATTGATGCCGCAAATATCGACTTAAAAGCTTTTTCCGCAGAGTTTTACAAAAAATTCTGCTCAGTGGAAATTGAAAAAATACTCGACACAATTCTGTGGATCAAACAAGAAACAAATGTTTGGATGGAACTAACAACTTTGCTTATCCCCGACTTAAACGATTCGGAAAAAGAATTAAATGAAATGTGCAGCTGGATAGTTGAAAATCTTGGTCCTGACGTACCAATTCATTTTACTGCATTTCATCCTGATTTTAAACTCAAAGATAAACCTCGTACTTCTGTTTCAACTTTAATTACCGCACGTAATATTGCACTGAAAAACGGAATGAGGTATGTTTACACAGGCAATGTTCATTCAGAAGAAACTCAAACAACTTTTTGTCCGAAATGTTCACAAAAATTAATAAAGCGCGACTGGCATTCGGTTGCTTTTAATCTTGTTGAAAATGGTGAATGCTTTAACTGCAAAACAAAAATTTCAGGAAGATTTTAATTAGAAAGGAATTTGTTATGAAAAAAATTTTTCTTCTTACAGTTTTAATTTTTACAATTTCAATTTGTACAGCACAGCAAAAAGAAATATCTGAACCTCTAAAACCATTTGCTCCTTTTGTGGGTAAAACCTGGGTAGGTGAATTTACAGATCCTTCTGGTAAAGAGATGCGTGACGTTTCCAAGTGGGAAAGAATTTTAAACGGAAATGCAATCAGAATATTACATTCTTTAAATAAGGGAATGTACGGCGGTGAAACTGTTTTATATTATGACAAAGCAAAAAAAGCCGTAAGCTTTCACTATTTTACAACTGCGGGATTTCAGACTTCCGGAACTTTTGAATTTAAAAACGATGAATTTATCGGGATGGAAAACGTTACCGGAAGTGAAGACGGCATTACACTTGTAAAATCTGTTTCCAAATTTATTGATAAAAACTCTTTTGAAGTAAAATCACAATATCTTCAAAAAGGTGAATGGATAAAAGGTCATCACATCAAATATAAATTAGATAACTCAGCAAAAGTTATCTTTAAATAATTATTTGATAAACGTCGCTTTTTTCTGATTTAAATATTGGGTAGTCTGATACATAGCTTCGGCATAATGTTTCAGACTATCATAAATTTCAGGATAATTTTTTATAATATTTTTTGTATCCCCATTTGTGTAGTTGTATAATCCTTCTTTTCCTTTAATTCCCGCAACCATTAAATATTTTCCATTTACCGCAGCATACTTTTCATCCTGATTAAAAAATATTGCACTACGTTTCTCTTTTACAAGATCAATTCCCAAAGTGTTATTAATATATGGCGCTCCGATAATTCCCATCGTTGTCGGGAAAACATCTATTTGTCCGCCAAGCTTAGAAAATATCTTTGGTTCTTTTAAAATATTCGGTGCATAAAAAACAAGCGGCGTTCTAAAATAGTTTAACGGAATATCATATTTCACATTTATAGCTCCGCCGTGGTCTGCTATAAAAACAAAAATTGTATTATCAAACCATTTTTGGTTTTTGCTCAATTCAATTAATCTGCTTAATGACCAGTCAGCATATTCAACTATCTGATCTTTTATATGTTCTGTTTTTGGTTTGAAATATTCCGGAACAATGTATGGACCGTGATCACTTGCCGTCATA
Organism: Rhodothermaceae bacterium; assembly: GCA_041725875.1. Classification (GTDB taxonomy): domain Bacteria; phylum Bacteroidota; class Ignavibacteria; order Ignavibacteriales; family Melioribacteraceae; genus JBGRQB01. The sequence goes on along the minus strand of JBGRQB010000050.1, from coordinate 4,625 downwards.
AACGCTGCAAAAAACGGTTTCTCTTTTTCATTTAATTTATTTAAGTAATCCATTGAAAAGCGAAACATATAATCATCTGGAACGCCCAGTGTGCTTAATATTTCATCTGAAGGATAATCTTCTTTTGATACAATTTTATCAAAACTGTTAGATTTCAAAAAGCCACCCACATTATCAAACTGATCATCGTGAGTTGTAAAGTAAATTGTAGAATAATCGTGCTGCTTCAATGTTTCTGCAAATCCGTTATACTTTTGGATTTCTACTTGTCGCATAGGATGTTTTTTTAACACAGCAGGGAATGAAAAAAGGGATGAAAAAACTCCGTTGTAAGTGTGTGTGCCGGCTGTAAAAACATTTTCAAAAAAATATGAATTTTGTGAAAGTGAATCGAGAAACGGAGTAAGATTTTTTGTTTTGTTAAAATAATTCATTTTAGCAAAACTCATACTTTCCATTATTACTAACACAACATTATGCTTTTTATAGCTTTCTCGTCCCGGTATTTTTCTTGCAACAGGGGAAGTTAATGAATCTGTAATATTTAATTCGGTTCTGACAAAATTTATTGCAGATTCATTTTCCATAAAGTTTACATTTTTATTATTTGGATTTATTGAATCGAAATAGCTGTTTAAAAATGTAAAGTTCGGATTTAATCCTATTTGATTAATAAACGCATTATTGCTGAAATATGCGGTACCAACTAAGATAGGAGATTTTTCGTCTATTCTTCCTCTTATTCCGAGAAACGTAACAGCAACTGTAAGAAGTGTAATTATAATGTTTTTAGTTAAAGATAATTTTTGCGTGGTGTTATCTGTAAACTCATTTGTGTAAGATTTTAACATCTTCCAGAAAAGCCATACTGTCAGAGCAAATGGTATAAGTATCCACCAATATTTTACTTCCTGTATCACCATCTGAAAAACAAATTCAGGATGATCCATCCAGGTAAGAGCAGAAATTGTGAGTCGGGAAAAAAACTGATTAAAATAGGGAATATCTGCTGCACAGATAAAAAACGCCAGTGAATAAAATATGCCGATATAAAAATAAATCCCTTTAATTAATGCTTTGCTGAAGTTTTTAAAGTATAATCCGACAAGTAAAAAAATAAGAGGAAGTGCCAGTATATAACTTGAAATTGTTGTGTCAAACCTGATTCCCATCACAAATGCCTGAAATAAAAGGGAAACAGTATTTCCTGAATCTATAGTGTTTAATCTTTCATATTCGGTAATGACAAGCAAAAAACGGAATGAAGTAAAAAATAGTAATCCTGTGAGAAAAACTTTTAAAATATATTTAATTTGTCTGGGAAAATTCATCTGGCAATAGTCTGTAAATAATAAAACACAAATATACAGATTATTACTCTGTTCTTGCCAGTTTATTTATTTTGGTAATAAAATCTGTTTTAGATTCAGTATATGCTTCTCTGTCATTTCTGAATCTTTCTGCCATTTTTAGTTTTAACTTTTCATATTCAGCAGCAACTTCGGGATGTGCTCTTAAATAATCCCTAAAATGTATTTCATTCCAATTACCTTCATATCTTACATGAATATGAAATGCCTGCCCCTTAAAACCTTCGTCGGTATAGCCTTTTACAAACATCATACCGGGAGCAGGGTTTTCCGGACGAGAAATAAATCTGTACCCAAGTTTTTGAAACTGGTCAATAAAACTTTCTCTCTCTTCAAATTCATTTATTTCAAACAAAATATCTATTGTTGGTTTTGCCGAGAGGTTTTTAACTGCTGTGCTCCCTATATGTTCTATTCTGATTATCTGCTTTTTATCAAAGGCATCAGCAATTTTATTTTTTTCTTCTGTAAATATATCACTCCAGGCGGGATTATATTCTTCAATAATAACAGGAAATAATTGCCCTAGTTCCTTATTTGATAATTTCCCAAGATTCTTTTTCATTATCTGTTTTCCTAAAAATCTTGAGAACTTATTAATGCCTGATAAACTGCTTTTCCAATCATTTCACCAAGAAGTGTATGTTTTCCGCAAAAGTGATTTTCAATTCCTTTTGTGTTGCAAACAACTGCCACAGAATCTGTTCCGGTTCCGGTTGCAATATTGTTATCTGGTGTTCTTACATTTAAATCCTGAAGAGCTGCGGTTTTTGCTTCTGTTATTATCATAATTGCTTCAGTTAATGCAGCATTTGATAAATTAAGATTTGTGTAGAGAATTATATTTATCGTCCCTGATTTATATACTTTCTGCTCAAACGATTGCCATTCTGCTTTTTCACCGGCGCGTTTTGCATTTGAAAAGCCTGCAGTTAACATTGCAGATACAACAACATCTTCTTTTTCTAATTTTACTTCGCGAAAAGAATTCATAGATGCAGAAGTCATCATTCCTGCAAATTCATCTTTTATTCCAATCTTATCACCAAATTTTTTAACTGTGATCTCTGGATTTTCAAACTCTGTTTTTTCACCTTTAAAATTTTCTTCAACTTTTAATATAAGTGCAGAAGCAATTTTTTTACTTCCTCCATTAAAAATTGCAGAGCTTAAACATTTCTGCTCTTCTGTAAATTCAATTGCTACAAAAGATTTATCTTTTCTGATTTTATAATATTTTGATTCTGTCATACTTTCTTAATTTTAATTTTCCCTGCAAATATAAAAAATGCTGCCCCGGTTTTCCAAAGCAGCAAATAATTTTGATATAAGCCGGTGTTGATTTTATTTTAATTAGTATTTTCCGGCTCTATATCTTCTACAGGAAATTCTTTTGTTTCAGGCAATCTTTGTACATTTGATTTTATTTCGGTTCTGCAGCTCGGACAAAATTTCCAGCCCGGTTTTACAGGATATTCACATTGCTGACAGAAAGTACTGGTTAAATCGTAACCACAGTGCGGACAAAAAGCACGTGTGCCGTTTAATTCATTTTCGCAATGCGGGCAGTTTAATGTTTTAATTGTTGAAGGTCTTGTAATTAAATAAATTACCAGTCCGAAAACCAAAGAAATTAAAGTTAAAATTGCCCATGTTAAAGGATTTTGAACTCCTCTTTGTTGTGCATCTATATATACCCAGGTCGGCATTAAAAACCAGATAAACAAACTTGATAAAACTGTAAAAATGATAAATATCGGCAGAATATCATCGTAAAAAGTACTATTGCCATATTCTCTTTTGCTGTAATAATATTTATCGTTTTCAAGGTCGCTGACTTTCAAATAGAGTGTACCGATAATTTTCTGTTTCTTATCAAAAACCGCTTTTTTAAGAACTATACCGGAATGATTATCATATCTGCTGTTAATAAAATTTCTCCATCTGTAACCATATCTTGAAGTATTGGTTGACCATTCGGAAAAATCTATATCTTTATAATTATCAATTAACTTTGTTAAAAAATTATTTCTGCTGGTAAAAATGTTATCTGTTTTTATAACATCTTCATATTTATCATAACCGCTGTTCAGCACATTAAATGCAACTTCAGGAACGCCAAACACAAATTTTTCATCTTTTGATTCCAGCCACAGATATTTTTTATTTTTACTTTCAATTTGCTGATGAACGAAATATTCCGATTCAAGCTGACTTACAAGTTCTTCACTTACATCAAACGAATCGATTTTTTTTGCTATTTCATCCAGATAAAGCTGATTTTCTTCTGAAAACTTTTGAATGTAGTTTTCAGATTTTATCCGGTAATCATCGTAAGTTGAATCAACATAAACCGAATAAAAAGATAATCCCAATACACCTATTACAAATGCGGAAAGTACCGGTATCCATATTTTTTTAATTAATTTTTTTCCGTTCATTTCAGACTCCTGAAAATTTATTTAATTATTATTCTTTTTCCTTTGTTAGACTGCATAAACAAAATAGGTGCAAGGGCAAGTGTAACAAGCGATCCCATACTGAAAAATGCTACTATTATAAATGAGTATTTTCCAAATGTTTTTACCAGCCACGATTTTTCAATGCTATTCCAGATATCGAGAAATTCCATTTTGCTTTGCAGGAAATACAAACCAAGCAGAACAAACAAAATTGTAATGGCAATTTTTAATATAGGAACCGAATCCATTGTTCTGGCTGCTGGTTTTGCAATTTGCGGAACTTCATTTATTGAACTCAAAATAGTTTCAAAAGTATCCGGTAATGGTTTTTCCGGTTTTATCATATCAAGAGTTTTACCTGTTTCAATAAGGTCATTCAAATACTCTTTGCATTCACTGCAGGTCTCAATATGTTTTTTTACTTTAGCTCTGTTTTTTGGTTCATCCAGATTATAATAATAATCCAGTATTTCGTTTTTATTATTATGACACATTTTGTAACTCCGTTTTTCGCAGATGCTCATTCAGCTCTTTTACAGCTTTATGAAATCTGGCTTTTAGTGTTCCAACTGATGTGTTTGTAATTTCAGCTATTTCTCTGAATTTGAATTGCTGATAATGTTTCAAAATAACCACTTCGCGCAGATATGGTTTTAAGTTATTGAGTGCTGATAAAACATTCTTTTTCATATCATCATTTTCCGCAAGTTTATCGGGTCTGGAAGAAACAGAATCTGCAAGCTGTTCGTCAGATCCGTCAAGATCTTCTGTATCCAGATAATTATATGTATAT
>JBGRQB010000049.1:0-24631 GCA_041725875.1 Rhodothermaceae bacterium | reverse complement strand
GTTAGTTAATAAAGAGCAAGCAAATAAAATTCTACCTAGAAGATAAGGATATCAATCTCTTATGTTTAACACCCCATTTTTTTAGAAGTGCTAATATTTTGCGGTTCCTGAATTTTGAAGGGCAGCATTTAAATTATGTTATTGAAACTAAACCACTTGCAGGAAATGAAAACTTACTACAGCAATTGAAGAATAATGCTAATGAAATTAAAACTCATCTGCTAGTCAATAAATCTTTTCAAAAAAAAATAATGCTCACTCTCACTAAAGAATGGGAGGAAATTCCAGAAACAATTTTGTTAAACAAATTAATCACCTTAAAATTTTTGTTAAACAGGATTTGGTTTGAAAGTAAAGAACAATTAAATAATTCTTTTAGAGTTTTGAAGGAAATTGATTTACAGTTTTATGACTTGATTTTTCAATGCTTGATTTCACCTGGAAATGTCAAGAAAAACTTTTTTTTATTGATCGAATTATTAGAAAAAGATTTCACATAGATAAACGGGCACTTTAGGGATGAACTAAGATGTTCATCCTAAACCTAACTTACTAACAAAATCAGAGGTAAAGTATGAAAAAGCTGAAAATTGATATTAATTCGCTGAAGGTTGAGGCTTTTGAAACAGGAGAAAATCTTATTTCGCAGGGAACAGTAAAAGGCGAAGAAAATACTTTTATTGATACCGATTGCGCAAATATGGGTAATACCTGTCAAAATGATATCACTTGTGGCCAAACTAATTGTCAAGGATGTGAGCAAAATGAAACGGTTGGGGCTAATTGTACAATGATGACTTGTACATGTCAGTTTACCTTCAGAGGAAACTGTGCAACTGATTTGTTTTGTAGTTAAGGGTGTATAAAGATTAAAAGCCTTTAATAATTTCCGGTTACCCCTAAAAAACTTAGGGGTAACCCTAGTAGTTTTTTTCCACACATTAAATTAACTTATACTCTCACTTATAGGATGTCACAATAAAGCGCAGAGGGAAAATGAAGGGAAAGAATAGTTTCGGACATGTATATCCAAATTTTGTTTGCCGACTGGGGGGCGAAGAGGTAAACAGGTTTCAAGATTTATCATCTGGCTTTTTAGCAGAAATAACCGGAAAGTTAAAAAAACTTATAACGGAAGTTGAAAAATTAAAAACTGAAATTTCCGATGAGCTTTTTTTGCTGGTCAGCAAAGTCGAAAATAAATCACAAAGGAACAAAGTACTGAAAATACGAAGAGATATTTTTAACAAAAAAAATCTCAGCGAAGAAAAGCTGCAGTTTATTTCTGAACTTCTTGAAGAAAAAACTGTGGATAAAATTAAACATTTTTATTCTGTAAATAGTGAAATAACCCTGCTTAACCAAACTTTAAAAGAAGGTTTTAAAGAAGAGTACAAAACTTCCCGAATCAAATTTATTGATATGCTCGATAACACTTCTTTTCAAAAAGGATTACTCATTTCCAGCAAACCTCTTTACGAGTCACAAAAATATTATTTCTCAAGTGAAGATAATTTGAGTGACAGAAAAATTGAACAAATTGAACGCGGATTGTTAAGATATTATAGCAGAATGGCAATGAAAGCCACACCGTTCAGTACATTTTGCTCAATAATACCGGGATACATTACAGATTCCGAAGATTGCAGCGGAATGCATCTGGAAGGTAATCCTGATGATCAGAGAAGTCTGCTGCTGTTAAATAAAGGTTTATATGGTAACCTTACAAATCTTCTTGTAAAAAGAAAAAATATCAAACAGGAAATAAATCTGGAATTGAATCCTACATTCAGATTTGAAAATGAAAAATTGACATTCCTTACTTCGGTTGACTCCAAAGAGGTTTTTCAGCGTATGCAGAATAACCCGGTTCTCGATCTTATTAAAGAATTAATTGGAGAAGGAAAAACCATAAAGTTTAAAGATTTAATAAGAACTCTTATTGAAAAAGATGTTGTTGATGCCGAAGAAGAAGAAATTGTTGAATATATAGATAAATTAATTGAAATCGGATTTCTTCATTTCCGCTTTGAAATTCCTGATCAGGATTTAAACTGGCCGGTAATGTTAAGAGATTTCCTGAAAAACATCGATGACGAACATGCACAATTGTGTTATGCTTTAATGGATAAATTATTGTTGCTTCTTGATGATTATTCCGAAGCAGAAGTTGAAGATCGTCATAAGATAATTGTGAAAATGGATGACTCTATAAAAGATACTTTTGAAAAAATGGAAGTTGAAATTGAGTTTAAATCCGAGCTTCCTCTTTATGAAGATTCAACTGCTGATTTGAAAGTCAGTATTAACTCTAATGAGTTTCAAAAGATTTCAGAAAAGCTTATAAGATTTATAAAAGTGTCAAACAGATTGAGCTGGCCTCGCACAGAAAAGCATACTATGCGTCATTTTTATGATGACTTTTACGGAAAAGAAACAGGTGCGGTTCCTTTACTTAAATTTTACGAAGATTATTATAGAGAACATTATAAAGAACATTCGGAACTTGTTGAGTTATCAAAAAACAGGAATCCTAATGTTGATAAAGAGAAACTCAAAAATTATAATGTTTCCAATCCTTTTAACCTGAAGATAAATCAGGATATAACCAATGCTCATCAAAAAGTAACAGAGTTAATCAGAAGTAAATGGGAAAAAGATTTAACAGTTGATCAGGTGAACTTTACATTTGAAGAACTTGAAGAAGCTGTTTCCGGTATTCCTGAAATTGAAGGTGAACCAAATTCAGTTTCATTGTTTTCACAGATAGTTTTGACTGACAATAAAATAGATAAACTGATTGTACCTGCCGGGACTTACCTAAATGGTTACGGAAAATATTTTAGTCGCTTTATAAGATTGTTCAGTAAAGAAGAACAGGAAAAAATCAGAGAAGTAAATTCACAATACACAGATAAAATAATTGCTGAAATTTCAGGTGATGCAAACTTTAACGCAAACCTTCATCCGCCAATGCTTGAATGGGAAATCAGTTACCCGCTTGGCGAAAGCGGACTTTCCGACAAAACACTTTATACTACGGATATAAGCGTTGTTCGCTGTCCGGATAACGATGCATCAATTTCACTCTATCATAATCCGACAGGCAAGTTTTTATCTCCTGTGGATCTTGGATTCTTAAATCCAATGATGCGTCCGCCGCTTTATCAATTGATGTCGAAATTTACTACTCCGGCAAACTTTAGTTTCAGAGTTCCTGAAAGTCCGAAAAAATATGTTCCTCAAAAAAATAAAGAGGAACAAAAAGGTGAAGAGAAAAAAGAAGCCAAGCCGGAAGAAAATAAAAAACAGGAACCGGAAGTAGTTTACATTCCAAGAATCTCTTTTGATGATGACATAATTATAAGCAGAAAGAAATGGAAAATTCCTGCTGCGCTTTTTGTAACTCCGGGAACAGGTGAAAATAATGAAGATTATTTAATCAGATTAACCGAATGGCGGGCAATCTATAATATTCCTGATGAAGTTTATGTAAGAATACAGCCTTTGCCGACTGCCACAAAACCGGAAGATAAAAAAGAAACTTCAAAAGAAGAGAACCAGGAAAAAACTGAAGCTGCTGCTGAAAAGAAAGGTGAGGCAGAAGTTAAAAGTGAAGAGGTAAAAGAAGAAAAAAGCAGTGATGAAAAACAAGATACAAATAAAGAAGAGACTACTGATAAGGAAGCTCAGAAAAAAATGATGAAACGTCAGAAATTTTCCAGAGATTTCCAGAAACCTCAGTACATAGATTTTAATAATCCTTTGCTTGTTAATCTTTTCAAGAAGATGACGGTCAATCTCAAAAACTTTATTGTTACTGTTGAAGAAAGATATCCTGAAAGAAATCAACTGCCTAAAGTAGGAGAGCGAGATTATACCTCTGAAACAATTTTCCAGATTAGTATTCCGGTTGATAAAAAAGAAGAAGTGAAAGTTTTAGAAAAGGAAGAATTATATGAATGCTAATGATAAATGGATAAGTGTATATATTTTCAACAAAGGGTATTTATATTCTTACGAAAGTGACAGAGTTGTAGCTTCTGTTGTTAAACCTTTTGTAGAAATTTGCAGAAAAAATTCCTGGATTAAAAATTACTTTTTTATCAGATACAGTGAATCAGGAACACATATCCGATTGAGATTTTTTGGTGATGAAAAAACTATTGATGAAATTGTAAAACCTGAATTTGAAAAATTTCTTTTAGCAAACTTTCCTGAAGATTTAAAAGTAGATTTACCTGAATATGAATTATTCAAATGGGTAGAATATGAACCGGAAATTGAGAGATACGGAGGCAACCATGCAATTAAAGTTGCCGAAGAATATTTTAACTACTCAAGTGATTTTGCAATTGAACTTCTTGACGGAGTAACTGAAGGAAATAATTCTCAGCGTCTGGGTAAAGGATTAATTGCAACTAATTTGATAATTTATGCTTTTACAAGTTCCAGAGATCTTGGTCTCAGACTCGCAGAACAATATCATAAAGGATACCTTTCTGCAGTGGCAAGACAAGATGGTTTGAAAGAAGATATGCTTGAAATGTTTAAAGATGGTTTTGACAAACAGGCGCAAAATCTTATTGAGTTTAACAATAGTTTATGGGAAGTGCTTGAAGAAGATGGAGAACTTCCTGAAAGCTTTATCGAGTTTGTTAAAAATCTTTTTACAATTAAAAATAAATTAAATCAGCTTGATTCCGAAGGAAAGTTAATTGAAACAGATTCCGGTAAAATGAATCTGTATGAAAAATATTTCAGAATAGTACCGAGCTATATTCATATGATGAATAACCGACTTGGAATTTCTATTCCTGAAGAATCATATCTCTCGTTTCTTATAACAAAAGCTTTACAAACAATTCCTGCAGGAGAAGTTACCGATGAATAAAAAAAATAACAGATATCTCGATACAGCAATCAAGATGGGAAAAAGACTTGTTGAATCTGCTATAAGGGAAAATGATACCTGCAGCTGGATGGTGAATGTTCCGGACAGAGAAAAATCAAAAGAACGAATTGCAAAAAAAGAAATGGGCGGATCAACTGTTTATCAGGGAAGTTCCGGTATGGTTTTGTTTTTATCAGCTTTGTATAAGTATGATAAAGATGAAAGTTATTTGAAAACTGCCGAAGGTGCTGTTAAACTAGCTCTTAAAGAAGCTGAAGGTTTACCCGATTTTGCATTTGGTTTACATAGCGGCAGACCCGGAATAGCTTATGCCGCAGCCCGGTTTGCAGAATGCTGTGATAAAAAAGAATATTTTGAAGAAGCAAAAAAAGTACTTGCCCCTCTTTACGGCAACGAACACAAAGATGCTGGAATAGATGTTATCGGCGGTGCAGGCGGATCAATTCAGATATTACTAAAACTATCTACTCTTTTAAATGAACCTGCCCTTGTTGAAATGTGTGAAAAACTTGGAGATAACCTTGTAAGAGTTGCCAGAAAAGAACTTTACGGATGGTGCTGGTTGGATGAATCTCCAACACATGCAAAATGTTTATGCGGATATGCACACGGAGCAGCTGGTATTGGACAAGCATTTATAGAATTATACAGCTTTACTGGAAAATCAAAATATCTTTATGCTGCTGATCAGGCTTTCCGTTATGAAAGAGAACATTATTCAGAACACGATAATAACTGGCCTGATTTCAGACATAGCCAGATTGGTGAGTTTTATTATGCCGGACAAATGGACCAATTGAAAAAATTGGCAGCCATTGGTAAAGTTGAAAAATATACTCCTAAATTTATGAATGCCTGGTGTCACGGTGCTCCCGGAATAGCACTTTCCAGATTAAGAGCATTTGAAGTAACCGGCAGTGAAAAATATAAAGAAGATGCAATTGAAGCTTCAAAGCAGACAACTATTTCTGTTCAGAGATTTGAAGGAAATTATTCTTTATGTCACGGTTTAAGTGGTAACAGCGAACCTTTGGTTCTGGCAACAAAAATACTTAAAGATGAAAAGTATCTTGATCTTGTTAATGAGTGTATGAAGTTTGGAATAGAAACTTTTGAAGAAAAAAATAATCCCTGGCCTTGCGGAACTCTACAGGGAGTTAATGATCCGAGTTTTATGTTGGGTGAAGCCGGAATTGGTTATTTCTTATTAATGCTTCAGGATGAAAATCTTGAATCTGTTTTGTTACCAGTTGTTGATCAGAAAGCAGAAAAATTAATAGATAATTTTAACGAATACAGAGATCCTTATCTGAATGAATTTTTTGGCGAAACAATTGCCGCTCTGGAAAAATGTTTTTTAATTGAGAGAAAAGAATTTTTAGGAAGTTTTGATATAGATTCTGAAAAACCAGATTTGGAAATTATTAAAGATAAATTAGAAAAACTTGTTAATGAACTTGCGTCAGAATATAATTTCATAAAAGAGATTTATCATATTGAAAAAACTAAATCTGAAATGAAATATAATATAAAAGATTTCACAGAAGAGTTTCTTGCTAACTTAGTGAGAACTCCTCTTGAATCAGATTTTGGAAATGAACATAAGTTTTATCTCAATTCCAAAAACATAATGTTTGAAACAAATTTTGATATCGAAGAATTTCTTGAAGCAGGTAAACCAGAAAAAGTCAGCTCACCAAAAGATACTCAATGTCATTATATTTTGTATCAGCAGGCTAACAGAATTTTCAGAAAAAAACTTAATGATTTTGCTGCTGTAACATTTGACTATCTTAAAGAACCTAAAAACATTGATGATGTAATGAAATACTTTAAAGATGTTTTTGAAATTGAATCCTCAGATCAAATGTTGCAGGTTGAAAATGCATTACGTGATCAGATTTTACAAGCATATTTTTCAGGGATATTGGTACTCGAAAAATAAAAACAATAAAAAGATTGTAGGTTATTGCAACAGACGCATTAATAAATGTAGAACAGATTAACAGGAGCATAAATTGGATTAAGCATAGCAAAAAGTTGTTATGCCTAATTAACCAAATACCTAAATAAAAAGGGAGTTGAAATGGAAAAATTAAAACTAAACCTTAATGAACTTAGGGTTGAATCATTTGAAACCAGGCCGGAAGCAAACCGTAGTGGTACCGTGGTTGGAAATGCTCCTTGTACTGAAGATCACAGTGGATGTCAAGATAATACTTTTCAGTATGAGACTTGCGCAACCTGTAATAATACCTGTGGTGTAACCTGTAATGGTGAAATATCTTGTAATGGTACTTGTGCTTGGTCTTGCGTTGATTGCGGATCTTCTCCGAAACCAACGGCTTGTGTAGCTACTAATGAAGAAGTAGTTTGTCCGTAATGTTGTATTGAATTTTAGGCGCATTCGTCTAGCGATCCAAGATGCAGATAAAAATCTGAGACATCGGTTTGAATCCGATATGCGCTGTTAATTTTCCTTGATTCTAAGATGAAATTTATGTATATTTTAAGAACTGATATAACGATATCAAATAACAAATTATCACTAAATCTGGCGCGTTCGTCTAGTGGTCCAGGACGCAGGTTCTTCAGACCTGAAACGTTGGTTCGAATCCAGCATGCGCCACACCCTTTCGGCAAAAATATTCTACTCTTTTCCACCGGAGAAAATTTATGAAAACTCAAACCCCAAGTTTGAAAGAGTCTTTTCAATATTTTAAACGATTAATGAAATTGATAAAACCTTATTGGGGAAAACTGATTAAGGGAATGTCTCTTGGATTAATTGTCGGTTTGTTGGGAATGATTTCTCCTTATATGACTAAACTTTTAATTGATAAAGTTTATCCTACCGAAGATGTTTCATTGATGCAGATAATTGTTCTCGGCGTTCTTGCTGTGACTATTGCCAATTCAATTATTAAACTTATTCAGGGATATTTTAATCTCTATGTAAATTCCAAATTATCCAACTCAACCAGCTTGATGTTCTTTAATCATCTGCAGCATTTGCGAACCAGTTTTTTTGACAAACATCAGGTTGGCGAAATTATGAGTCGTTTTAAAGATGTAGGAAGTGCTTTACAAGCTGTTAATAAAGTGTTTCAGACAATCTTTGTAAATGGGATTTATATTATACTGGTTCCTCCTTTTCTTTTCATACTGCATTGGAAACTTGCTTTGGTATCGTTGATAAGTCTTCCGGTTACTATGATTATAATTACAATTTCCGGAAAGTTTATAAGAAAGTATTGGAGAAAAACTTCTGAAGCTTTTGCCGACTTAAATGCGTTTCAAATTGAAATGTTTACTCACATAAGAACTGTAAAAGCACTGGTTCTGGAAAATTATGTTTTTACCAAAGCGCATGATTTTATGACAAACGCAATTAAGATGCAGCTTAAAGCCGGTGGTATGGGACAGATAATAGGATTGTCCAACGGAATTTTGTACGGACTTAACACAGCGTTGTTTACCTATCTTGGTTGGTCATATATTTTAGGAAAGGAAATGACACTTGGTGATTATATAGCATTTACCGCTTACATTGGTTATCTATATAATCCTATTTCACAGTTTGTGAATTTGTTTTCCGAGTTCCAGCAATCTTCCGTAAACCTTAACAGGATGTTCGAGTATCTTGATTCAGATGCAGAGCAGGAATATGATAACTCAGGAGAATTGAATTTACAAGAGTTAAATCTTGAAGGAAATATTGCACTTGAAAATTTGAGTTTTGGATACGATAAATCAAAACGTGTGTTGAATGAGGTTTCGCTTAAAATAAAACCGGGAACAATAAATGCAATTGTTGGTCCGAGCGGCTCAGGAAAAACTTCTTTACTGCGCCTGTTAATCGGGATGGAAGTTCCCGATGCCGGTGACGTACTTTATGATGACAAAAGAATTGATTTTTATAATCTTTCTGAATTGAGAAAAAAAATAACTGTTATCTGGCAAGAGTTCAGTATGTTCAAAGGAACTATCTGGGAAAACCTTACAATCGGATTAGAAAATATTTCACGCACTGCTGTTGATCAGGCTGTGGAAATTGCTAAAATGAAAGAACATATAGATAACCTTCCGCAGGGATATGAAACTCCTATTGGTGAGTGGGGAACAACTTTATCCGGCGGACAAAGACAACGACTTGCAATTGCAAGAGCAATAATCAGAAACAGTGATATTTATATATTTGATGAAGCTACATCTAATATTGATGTTCAGACAGAAGAAGAAATTTTAACCAAGATGTTTATGAAACTTAAAAATAAAACTGTGCTGTTTGTAACTCACCGAATAAGTACTGCTAGTCTGGCAGATAAAATATTTCTGCTTGAAGATGGAAAACTTACTGCCGAAGGTTCACATTTTGAACTGCTGGAAAAAAATCTTAATTATCAAAAAATGGTTTCGCTTTCCACACAGGCTCCAAATTTAAACTGAGGTATTGATGAGTAAAAGTAAATTTAAATTACCTGACATAAAAATTCAAAATACACTTGGTATCCGACTCGTAAATAAATCGATATCAATAACATCAATGCTTATATTGGTTTTCATAATCACCGCGCTGATTATAGTTAATATGTATGTTATTGATATTACAGTTGAAGGAAGCGGCATTCTTGAACCTGACGGAATTAAAAGAGTTTATTGTGAAGAATCGGGAATATTAAAAGAAACATTTATAACAACCGGCAGTAGTGTAGAGCCGGGACAATTACTTGCTTTGTTTGATACACTAAGCATCTATAACCGATTTCAAAAATTGCAGACGCAGTTAAAAGAATTAAAATTAAATAAACAGGAACTTGAAAGCAAAATTCCTCTGGATAATCAAAAGTTTGTTAATCTTCTTGATGAAGCAAAAAACGGAATTATAGAAGCTGATCTTACAATGCGTGAAAAACTGGTTGAGTTTTATCCCGGAGAAAAACGCGATTCGATATTAAACGATTACAAAATTGGTAATCACATTTCAATGGATAAAGCTTACGTCAGAAAGCTTAAAGCAGAAACAGTATTAAAGAATGCAAAACTTGAGTTTGAAAGAAATAAACTTGTGAAGTTTGATCTAAACAGAATTGCAATAAAAATTGAAGATCTTGAAAATGAATTAGATTACTTAGAAAAATTATTAAAGTGCAATAAAGTAATTGCTTCTTCCGAAGGTAAAATTTTGACTGAAGAAATTAACAAAATGCCGGGAAGAACATTTTCAAAAGGACAATTACTTTTTGAATATTCACAAATGGATTCCTGGATAGTTACAGTTGACATTCCTGAAATTGAAATTCATAATATCTCCATTGGTGATTCGGTTAAGCTTGAAATAAATGCACTTAATCTTGATAATGAAAATAAACTTTACGGCGGATTTGTTTCCTATGTTGCAATTGATAATTCAACAGGTGATCCGCAAATACCTCAAAACAATTTATACAAAGTAAAAATTACTTTGGATAAAAAAGGAATGGATGAAGAGGAAATTATTAAACTCCGCAGAGGCTACACTGCAAAGGTTAATGTAATTACTGAATCAGGAACCATTGGTAAACTTTTGATTAAATATTTTAGAAAACTATTGTAAGAGTGCTATGTATTTTAACGGAAGCTTTTCATATTTACGACCGGCTAATGTGCAGAAAAATTTTGAAGGACTTACCGGGAAAGAGATTAAAGTTGCTGTAATTGACAGCGGCTGGAGTGAAAACCTGACCGACTCCAGAATATTAAAAGGTAAAGGATTTGTAAATCCCGAAGATGAACTTACACTTAAAATCTCCGATGAAGTAACTGATCAGAACGGACACGGAACCGGGTGTGCCGATTTGATTTTCAGAGTTGCGCCCGATGTTAAAATAATTCCCCTTAAAGTTTTTGGTAAAGAGATTGAAACTTCAATCAATATGCTGGAAGAAGCTTTTCGTTTTGCAATTGATTCAGAAGTAGATGTAATTAATGTGAGTCTGGGAACAACACTTGAAGAAGCATTGATTCCTATTTACAGATTATGTGAAGAAGCAAAACAGAAAGGGATAATAACAGTTGCGGCTCAGTCAAATTACCATAACAAAAGTTATCCGGCGGTATTTGAAAATGTTATCAGTGTAATTACAATGAGTAAAATGGAATATTTTCAGATTGAGAAACTTGAAGATGATGTAAACGAATATGCAGCACTTGGCGCAATTGCAGATGCACTTAATAAAGATGGTGAAAGATGTTTTACCGGCGGAAACAGTTTTGCTGCACCAATAGTTTCAGGAATTGTTGCGCTACTGAAACAACAGAACAAAAATATTAATCTTGATGAAGTAAGAGAAGTATTAAATAAATTTTCAGAAGAAAGTAAATAAAGATTCTCAAAGAGAATCTTTATTTATAATTTGTAAACTGTACCGGAAAATCGAAATCAGCTTCTTTAATCATTTGCATAACTGCCTGTAAGTCATCCTTTTTTGCTCCCTGAATTCTTACCTGTTCATCCTGAATTTGAGCATTAATTTTTAACTTGGATTCTTTCACAAGCTTTGTGATCTTTTTACCATTCTCTTTTGAAATACCGCTTTGAAGATTAATTGTCTGCTTTAATCTTCCCTGAGAAGTTGCTTCTGCTTCGTTGGTAAGCATAACTTTTAACGATAAACCACGTTTTATGAATTTTGTCTGAAGTACATCAAAACTTTGCTTAAGAGAATAATCATCCTTGGTATTTATGGAAATTGTTTTCTCTTTTTTGTTTAGATCAATTTCTGTTTTAGAATCTTTCAAATCATAACGTTGTTGAATTTCTTTCTTTGCCTGATTAACCGCATTATCTACTTCCTGAAAATCAATTTCAGAAACAACATCAAAAGAACTGTTTTTTGCCATCGTACCACCATTGTTAAAATTTTAATAATCACAAAGTTAACCCTTGTTTAACAAATTTTAAAGTAAATCGATTATTTAATTTATCGACAAAAAGAAAAGGTTCACATGATCAGGAAGAGTCTCTTACTGATAACACTTTTTTTACTTGGGTTTGTGTTCGGGTTAAAAGCCGATAAATTCGGATTCAATTCTCTTGCGTTTAAAAAAGGACTCGATAAAGAAATCAACAATATTAAACATTCCATTGTTGTTTTTGGTGAATCTTTACGCAGCGACGGAATGATTGGCGACGGAGTTGGAAGTCTGATTGTTTTTATAGGAAACTGGGCCGAATGGCTTTTTCTTCTTTATGTTGTTTTGGTTATGATCAGGATGATAATTATCTATTTTCGTTAAAGTTGACTTTTTGTCTGATTATTTTATCTTGAAAAATCTTAGTTAACAGGATGTTCTTTTTTCCTGAATTTCGCAATAAATATTGTAGGTGATAAAATGCAAAAAGATAGAGAAAATAAACCTAGACTACTTGCCACTGAAGATAATCTGGAGGAACAGAAGTTTTTGCAATTTTATTTACGCAGAAATTTTGAAGTTGATATAGCTGATTCGTCAGAAGCTTTTCTGGAAAAATATCAGGAAAGTAATTATGATATACTAATGTTTGATATTTCCATTCGCGGACCCAAAACAGGAATTGATCTTATTAAAGAGGTACGGGCTGCCGAAAAAGGGAAAGAGATACCTGTAGTTGTTCACACAGCTCATGCATATCTGGGTGAAAAGAAAGAAGCCATAGAAGCCGGAGCAGATCTTTTTCTTGTAAAACCTGTTCCAAGAGATGAACTGATGGGAAATTTACTGAAAATTTGCGAAGAAAAAGTGGGATTAACGCCCTGAAATGCAGATAAATGAAATTTTCTTACATAATATTAAAATAAACTGGATATAAAGTCTTATTTGTTCTATATTTGGTTAACATTAAAAAGATATTATGTCGAATTAAATATAAGGAAAGAAAAATGGCAAAGATTACATTAAAAGGTAACGAAATTAACACTTCCGGTATCCTTCCTGAAGTAGGGGTAAATGCAAAAGAATTTTGTCTTGTAGCTGGAGATCTTTCAGAAAAATCACTTGCATCTTACGACAATAAAAAGAAAGTGCTAAACATTGTTCCTAGTCTCGATACAGGTGTTTGCGCTGCTTCTGCCAGAAAATTCAACGAAGAAGCTTCAAAATTAGATAATACAGTTGTACTTGTTATCTCAGAAGATTTACCATTTGCTCAGGGACGTTTCTGCGAAACTGAAGGATTAAAAAATGTAGAAGCTCTTTCAAGCTTCAGAAGTTCTTTCGGAAACGATTATGGTGTTGAAATTGTTGACGGTCCTCTTAAAGGGTTAACTTCAAGAGCCGTTGTTGTTCTTGATGAAAACAACAAAGTTCTTTACACCGAGCAAGTTCCGGAAATTACTCAGGAACCAGATTATAATAAAGCTCTCGATGCACTTAAATAAAACTTAACCCCGGCCTTGTCGGGGTTTTCATTTCTTCTTACTTCAAATTATTTATTCCTTCATAATCAAACTGGTTTTCCTCAAAAAATAAAACTAGTTTTATTACTCGGATTTGTCCGTACTTTCATAATTAATTCAATTAACACACAAGGAGGCGATTGTATGTTATCAAACAATTTTAAGTTGAAAAACTTGGTTGTTTTCATCTTGTGCACTGTTTTACTGTCGGTTAGTGCATTTCCGCAAGGTGGAAAAAAAGGGGAGAAAAAGAAGAAAGAAAAGCCCGAGTTCAAAAAGTATGAAGAAGTAATTACCAAAAAGGCAGTTACTAAAAAAGGTGTTTTTACCGTGCACGAAGTAGGGGATAAACTCTACTACGAAATTAAAAAAGAAGATTTAGGAAAAGAGTTTTTATGGCTTACCCAATTTGCTAAAACCCAGACTTCCTTCGGGTATGGCGGAACCGAAGTAATCAGAAGAGTGGTTCGGTGGGAAAGATTAAAGAAATCTGTTCTTCTTAGAAATGTTGAATATAAGTTAAGAGCAGAAAAAGGAAGCAGTGAAGAAAAAGCTGTTAAAGCATCAAGTGTTGAACAGATTATTAAATCATTCAAAATTGTAACCTTTGACAAAGATAAAAATCCTGTTATTGATGTTACTGATTTGTTTGTCGGCGATACACATGAGTTTAGTCCGAAAAAAATGCTTAACGCACGCGGCGGAGATAAAAAAAGAACATTTATCAACTCTGTAAAAGTGTTTGAAAAAAATATTGAAACAAGAGTACTTGCCACTTATAATCTTAAACCTGCAGCACCTGCAAAAAGCAGAAGAACAGCAAGACACTCAGATCCTTCTCTCGGAAGTGTTACTGTTGAACTTCACCACAGTATGATTTCATTACCGGAAAGACCAATGCTTCCTCGTGAATTTGATAAAAGAATCGGTTACTTTGCAGGTTCTTTCCAGGATTACAGCTCACCTGAAAAATATGGTGTTGATTTTGTTTCCTATATCAAAAGATGGAGACTTGAAAAGAAAGATCCTAACGCTGAAGTAAGTGAACCTGTTAAACAGATTGTTTATTATGTCGGACGCGAAATTCCTGAACAATGGAAACCTTATGTAAAAGAAGGTATCGAAATGTGGCAGCCTGTGTTTGAAAAAGCAGGATTCAAAAATGCCATAGTTGGTAAATATGCTCCTTCAAAAGAGAAAGCTCCTGACTGGGATGCTGAAGATATCAGATACTCAACCGTAAGATGGCTTCCATCTACAATTGCAAATGCTTACGGTCCGAATGTAAATGATCCGAGAACCGGAGAGATTCTTGAAGCAGACATCAGAGTATTTCACAATCTTTTTGAATTGTTAACAAACTGGTATTTTGTACAGGCATCACCAAACGATCCTAGAGCGCAA
The DNA here is from genome assembly GCA_041725875.1 of Rhodothermaceae bacterium. Lineage (GTDB taxonomy): Bacteria > Bacteroidota > Ignavibacteria > Ignavibacteriales > Melioribacteraceae > JBGRQB01. Next base: position 9,895 of record JBGRQB010000049.1, on the reverse strand, counting down.
AAGCTGCCTTTACCTAAAGATTTAATGGGAAGTTTGTTAAGATATGTTGTTGCTCACGAAGTAGGTCACACTTTGGGTCTGCGCCACAACTTCAAATCAACATACGCTTATACAGTAGATCAGCTTCGCGATCCTGAGTTTACAAAAAAATATGGTATTGAAGCATCCATAATGGATTATGGTCGTTTTAACTATGTTGCTCAGCCGGGCGATGGCGCTTCTTTGATACCAATTATAGGTCCTTACGATTATTTTGCCATAGAGTGGGGTTATCGTCAGTTTAACGACACAAAAACTTCAAGAGAAGACAAACCTTTCTTAAATAAAATTGCTGAGAGACAGTTAACAAATGAAATGTTAAGATTCAGCGGTGGTTATGAATTTGGACCGGTAAGAGGAGCAGATCCTCACGCCAGACCGGAAGATCTTGGTAAAGATCCTATAAAAGCCACAACTCTCGGATTAAAAAATCTTGAGCGTGTAACTAAAAACCTTATCAATGCAACAGGACAAAAAGATAAAGATTACACTTTACTGAAAAAAATGTACAATCAGGTTCTTGGACAAATGTACAGAGAGTTTGGACACGTAGCTGCTTTAGTTGGCGGTATTGAAGTTGACAATCTTATGTACGGACAAGGAAATGCTCCTGTTCACGCTGTACCAGCAAATGAGCAGAAAGATGCTGTGAAGTTTGTTCTTGAAAATGCTTTCAAAACTCCTGAATATCTTTTTGATAAAGATATAATTTCACGTATCGGAATGCACGGCGTTACTGATAATATTTCAAACAGACAGAAAAGATTGCTTTACACAATGTTAAGCAGCGGTACTGCAAAAAGAATGATCGACCTTCAGGCATCAGGTTACGAAAACTACACTGTTGCTCAAATGGTTTCAGATCTTAAAGAAGGCATCTTTGAAGGAGTTGAAGATAACTCAAATCCTGTAAGAAGAAATCTTCAGAGAGCTTTTGTTAACAGACTAATAGGATTTGTTAATGGTAAAAAAGCACCTCAAAATGATTTAAGAGCCGTTGCCCGCGGATCTCTAATTGAACTTAAGAGTGAATTGAAAAAAGCTGAAAAAGATGCTGATGATATTCAGAAATATCATATTATGGATTTAAGAGAAAGTATCGATACAGCATTTGATAAAAACTAGTTTCAGATATAAAAAACCCCGACTAGGCCGGGGTTTTCTTTTACATGTCTCGTCCTGAAAAAAGTTGACTACTTTTTAATAAAAACAAAGGACGAAAAATGGAAAACTCAAAAACACCTTCCCCCAAAAGAAGTTATAGTGCATCCTTCAAATTACAAGTTGTTCAGGAATATGAACGAGGCTTCTGCACCAAAGATTATTTAATGCACAAATACAAAATAGGCGGTCACTCAACAGTTTTGCGGTGGTTGAGAAAATATGGTAAATTACACTATCCAAAATCTTTAGCAACCGGAAGACCAATGAAAGATCCTGAAAAACAACGTATCAAAGAATTAGAAGCCCAGCTTAAGCAAGCACAACAAAAAATATTAGTCTATGAGAAAGTCTTTGAAATAGCCAAAAGAGAAGATGGAATTGATCTAATAAAAAACACAGAAACCAAGTTGTCCAAGAATTGGCAGCCAGGAAAAAAGAAATAAGCGTTGAACTGTGTTGTCGTCATCTTGGTTATAGTAAACAAGCTTATTACAAAAAGGAGAAAAACTCTACGACCAAATTTATCAAAGAGAATCTGGTTATTGAGAGAGTTTTAGAAATCCGCAAGGAGTTACCAAGAGTAGGAACTAGAAAACTACATTATATGTTAGGATCACAAATAAGTATGGGCAGAGATAAACTCTTTCAAATACTAAGAGAAAATGATTTGTTGGTCAAAAAGGTTAGAAAATACGTTAAAACCACAAATTCCAAACATTGGATGAAAACTTATCAAGACTTATCTAAAGATATTATTATTAATAGAGCTGAGAAATTGTGGGTATCAGATATTACTTACCTTTCAACTAAACAAGAATCTCTATATTTGCACTTAGTTACTGATGCTTATTCTAAAAAGATTATGGGTTATAATTTGAGTAAAGATTTAAGAGCTGAGTCTACTCTTTCAGCATTAACGATGGCTCTTAAAAACAGACAATACTCTGATAAACAATTAACTCATCATTCTGACAGAGGTTTACAGTATTGCTCTAAGATTTATGTTAATAAACTATTAAAGAATAATTGTAATATCAGTATGACTCAATCTGGTTGCCCTTATGATAATGCTATTGCTGAGAGAGTTAATGGAATTCTTAAAGATGAGTTTCTCTGTGATACTAAATTTTTAAATTTTGATGTTGCTAAAAAACATATTAAACAAGCAATTGAAAATTATAATTCTAGAAGACCGCATTTGAGTTGTTATATGCTAACTCCAATAAAAATGCATTTACAAAACTCGATTAAACCTAAAATTTGGTATAAAAAAACCTCTCGTTTTAATCGAGAGGTTTAATTATTTTTAGTCAACCTTTTTTAGGACGATTCAACACAATTAGTTTGAAGATGACCCCATTGTAACTTCAATAATATTTGTGCTTTCTGCAGGTTGCACAGGAATTAATCCGTCAATCTTTTCCCCGTTTAATTTGATTGAGGCAACTCCTTTTTGAACTCCCTGAGGATTAGAAACTTTTATTTTATATTCGGCTCCGCGCCATTTTCTTGTTACTTCAAATTCTTTCCATTCAGACGGAATACATGGATCTATTTCCAGACCCGCATATTGCGGACGAACGCCCAAAATATATTTAGTTGCAGCTGTGTAGAACCAGGAACCGGTTCCGGTTAACCATGGATGTCTGGCTCTTCCGTGCGCTGTATGATCTTTTCCCATAATGAACTGACAGTAAGAATATGGTTCTGCTTCTCTTGTTTCAATTTTATCATTTTGATTGTAAGGGAGAATGGAATCGTAAAATTTCATAGCTCTTTCTCCGCGTCCCAACTTACATTCGGCAATAACTGCCCAGGGATTTGGATGACTGAAAATAGCAGCGTTTTCTTTTATCCCTTTGTAAACTCTTGTTACATAGCCAATATCATCGTTTGGTTTGCTGAATGCCGGCCATAAAAGATGAATTCCATAATCGGAATAAAGATGTTTATCAACCGCATCCATACATTTTTCAGCACGCTCGGTAGATGCAACGCCTGAATAAACCGCCCAGGATTGCGCGTTTAGGAAAAGCTTTCCTTCTTCACTTTCGTTTGTGCCGATTTTTTGACCTTTTTTTGTAAAACCGCGTAAATACCAGTCGCCATCCCACAAAACATTTTCGCAGGCAGTTTTTACCTTTTCTGCAATTGCTTTATATTTTTCTACATCATCATTTTTTTCAAGCATTTGGGCAGATTCAATAAAAATATTTAAAGCCCAGAAGTGCATAAAGGAAACCATAGAACTTTCACCGCCGCCGAGGTTCAGACAATCATTCCAGTCGGCTCTTAATCCCTGACAAATTCCTGTTTGACCAATATGCTTTGCCGAGAAATCCAAAATTTTTGTAAGATGCTCATAAACTGTTCCGGTGCTGCCATCGGCATAAGGAACAACCTGTTCAAAGAATTCTGTTTCTCCGTTTTCAACAACCCATTCGCAGATTGAAGCAACAAGCCACAAAGCATCATCGGCGCAAACATCTTCAAGTCCGTGAATAATCTCATCTGCGGAAGGAGAGGGAACAACTGTAGGAAGTTTTACACCGGGAAGTTTTTCCTCTTTTGGTGCAAATACTTCGGGATCAAAAAGATGCAGTCCGTAACCATCAACAGTTAATCCGTTAAGAAGCTGAAGAATTCGTTCTTTTGTTTTTTCCGGATTGGAATGCACAACTCCCATAATATCTTGTGAAGTATCTCTGTAACCGAGTCCGACCCTTCCGCCGACTTCAATAAATGAACCAAATCTCGACCAGACAACACAGGTTTCGGCCTGATAAAGCGTCCAGATATTTATCATGCTGTTAAAGCCGGGATGCGGAGTTTTACATTGCAGAACAGAAGTTTTGTTATCCCAATATTTTTTCAGATTGTTAAAAGCCTGATCAACTTTTTCAAAATTGGAATATTTTTCTTTTATCTCATAGCCTTTTTCTTCGCGCGAACCAACGCCCATCATAAAAATCAGACGAATATCTTCACCCGGAGCAAGTTCAACTTTTTTATGAAGAGATGCACAATGATTTCCGCCAAGCTCGGTACTGTTTGAACAAATACCTTTTTCAACCGCAGTCGGATTGTCTTCGGTTCTGTAATTTCCTATAAAGGAATTTCTTACGCAATCGTAGCTGTCGGGGGAAAATGAAGATGCAAAAAAATGGTGAGTCCAGGGCTCGTAAAAGAAATCATACTCAATTATATCATCTTTGCAGTTTGTACCGCTTGCATACAGACTCATCTGGTGGTTTTGATTATCAATTTCAACGTGATGAAACGACCATTCAAGATAAGTAAAGACACTTAATTTTCTCGGTTTATCACTTTTATTTTTAAGCAAAACATCCCAAAGTTCAACATCATCTTCAATGGGAATAAAAAGGAGCTGACTTGCTTCAATATCGTTATAATCGCATTCAAATTTTGAATATGATAATCCGTGTCGACAAACATATTTTGCTTTTGTGAAATCTTTCCCGACAGGCTGCCAGCTTATTGACCAATACTCGCCTGTTTCGTCGTCGCGAATGTAAACATAATGTCCGGGGCGATCGAGCGGAACTCCGTTTGGTCTGAATCTGGTTACCCGATGATGTTCGGTAGATTTATAAAATGAATAACCGCCGGCATTATGGGAAATTACCGTGCAAAGATCTTTTACACCCAGATAGTTTGTCCAGGAAGCTGGTACGTCCGGACGAGTAATTACATATTCCCTTTTTGCGTCATCGAAATAACCATATTGCATTAAAAATATCTCCGAAAATTGTGTTTTTGAAAAGTATTCGCAAATCTAAATTAATTGGTTGTGTAAATCAACAAATTAATCTACCTATTATAGTCGGTAATTCAATTAGAATTATCAAGCGGATTAAAAAGAAAATTTTGCACAGGTTAAAATTATAAATTTTCAGAGGAAACCGGGCCTTGTTAAAATTTTTAAATTCTGAAAAATTCCTTCCGATAATTGGTTTATGTGATTTTTACCGAATAGAAGTTAGGCAAATTTTGGGCGGTAGAACAGAGAAACGGCAAATTACGAACATTATGCAATTTATTAATCAAAATATGGGTAAAAATGAATAGTTCAGAAACGCATCAAAAATTTTCAGTTAAGAAGATTTTAGAGAGCAAACTCGGGAAATATATTTTAACCTGGGTTTTAATTATAGCAATACTTCCTGCAATGACAATTTCTTTTATCGACTATCAAATTTCCAGTAATTCCATCAGAGCGGAAGTAGAATATTATTTGAAAGAAACTTCAAACCTGATAAGTGAACGTATACTCAGCTTTTTTGTGGAACGGGAAACAGATCTAAGGTTGCTGACCGAATCAAAAAGAAGCGTTGACTTAATTGAAAAATTTTCAGGAGAATATAAAAAGAGCGGACTCGAATTACCAGATTATGTAAAAAGTGATACCTGGAGAAAAATTGTAGAGACAGATTGCGAAGATCTGAAAAATATTAATGACAAGGTCGGATATTATGATATCTTTCTTATAGATTTATCAGGCAATATCCTGTACTCGGTTATGGAAGAAAAGGATATGGGAACAAACTTGTTTACAGGTGAATTTTCTAATACAAAGTTTTCAAAAGCAGTTTCTGAGTGTCTTGAAACGGGCAGAATGACCTTTTCCGATTTTGAATTTTATGTTCCATCAGATAATGCCGCGGCCGGATTTATAGTTCAAATTATAAAAGATGAAAAAGGTCGGCAAAAAGGTCTTATTGCATTTCAGTTTGCACAAGATGAAATTGATCAGATTGTAACTTCAAAAAGTAAAAACTTTAATTCATTTGATTCTTATATGATAGGAAGTGATCTGGTAATGCGTTCCAATTCACTTCTTGATACGGCTTCTTCAATGTTAAGGGAAGTTGTAAATACAGATTTAACTGAGAGCTGGCAAAGTCAATTTGTAAATTATACTGCTGACAATGTTCCTTTTGAAATTATTAAAGAATATACAGGAAGAAGAGGAAATACTGTTTTTGGAATAAATAAAAGCCTGAGTATATCAGGAATTACCTTTGGAATTGTAATAGAAGTTGATAAAACCGAAGTTTTTGCGCCCCTCGATAATATGAGATTAATAGTTATTTGGGGTTTGATATTTTTTACAACGGTTGTTGTTGTAATGTCTGTAAACTTCACCAAAAAAGTGGTTGCACCAATTACACAAATTACGGAATGGGGTAAACAGCTTGCCCTGGGAGAAATTGTAACACAAAAAATTACTGCTCCTGATAATGAAATAGGAAAACTCGTTGAAATTTTCGGACAAATTGCAGATTCATCCGGTAAAATTGCTTTACAGGCTGATAATATTGCAAAAGGAGAGTTTCAGTTTGTTGTAGAAGCAAGATCTAAAAATGATATTTTAGGAAACTCGTTAAAGGAAATGACTGAATCTCTTCAGGAAATTTCAAGAGCCGTGGAAAGTGTTGCCGACGGACACCTTGAAGTGACAGTGGATGAAAAAAGTGAAAAAGATCTGCTTGGTAAATCGATAAACAAAATGACTGCAAATCTGAAAGAAACAATTGAGAATAATCAGCTGCAATTGTGGTACTCAAAAGGTTTATCGGAAGTCAGCAAAATAATGAGAGAAGAATCTGAGGTTTCGAGAATTGTGAGCAGAGTTTGCGGCTTTTTAGCAAAATATCTCGATTGCCAGATTTTAGCACTTTACTTAGCTGAAGATATGCGATCTTCTAAAAACAGAAAGCTGCAGCTCGCAGGCGGTTATGCTTTAAGCAAAGAAAATCATATTGATAATGTACTGGAGTTTGGCGAAGGAATTGCAGGACAGGCTGCTGTTGAAAAAGAGATAATAACGGTAAATAATTTGCCTGAAGAGAGCAAACTGATTAATTCATCATTGATAAATGTAAAACCTCAAAGTCTGGTAGCGGTTCCGTTAAGGTATGGTGAAAGAGTTATCGGAGTTTTGGAATTAGGTTCTGTAAATGTTTTTGAAGAAACCAAACTGAATTTTCTCGGCAAGTTAATTTATCTATTGGGAATCAGCTTCAACACGTTGGTAAGTAACATAAAAGTTCAGGAATTACTCAGAAAAACAGAACAGCAACAGGAAGAACTTAAAGTCAGTAATGAAGAACTTGAAGAGAGAAGTCGACAGCTGGATGAACAAAATAAATCGATTGAAGAGAAAAATAAATCGCTTCTTACTGCAGCCGAAGAACTTAAAAAGAATGCTGAACAATTGGAAGTTACGAGTCGGTACAAATCGGAATTTTTGGCAAATATGTCACACGAATTAAGAACACCGCTAAACAGTCTGCTCCTTCTTGCTCAGAGTCTGTCAAAAAACAAAGATGGCAATTTGACCGAAAAACAGATCAAAAATATCAGAATAATTTACAACGGCGGAAAAGATCTGCTTAATATGATTAACGAAATATTGGATCTGTCAAAAATTGAATCAGGCAAAATGGATGTTCTGGTTGAAAATATAAATGTTCATAAACTCAAAAGTGATGTTTCCGATGTATTTGATCATCTTGTTGAAAAGAAAGGATTGGAATTTTCAATTGATATAAAAGAAGGTGTTAAGGATACAATTAAGAGTGACAGACAAAAATTGTTTCAGATTATCAAAAATCTTATTTCCAACGCGCTTAAATTTACTCACGAAGGCGGCATAGAAGTATCAATTTCAAAGCTCACTAAAGATGAAAAACTCCCTGCTGAAAATATGGATTATGAAACCACACTTGCAATTGCAGTTAAAGACTCGGGAATAGGAATTCCTGAAAATAAACAACTTGAAGTTTTTGAAGCATTTCAGCAGGCTGACGGAAGTACATCCAGACAATATGGCGGAACCGGACTTGGATTATCAATTTCCCGCGAAATGGCCAGATTGCTGGGAGGTGAAATAACACTTCAAAGTAAAGTTGGTGAAGGCTCGGTTTTTACTCTTTACATCAATGATAACCTGTCAGACAAAATAAGTTCAACTTCCGTGGAAGCAGATTCAGAAAAACCTGTTGTTAGTCAGTCAGTACAAACCCAGCAGGAAACAGTTCAATCGGTTCCGGATATCCACATTGCTGATGACAGAGACAACCTTTCACCGGAAGATTTTGTGGTGCTCGGCATTGAGGATGATCTGAAATTTGCTGATATACTTTGCAGTTTGTGCAAAGATAACGGATATAAATTTATTCACGCTGCCGACGGGAAAACCGGATTTGAATTAGCAAAAGAACTAAAACCAAACGGCATTTTTCTGGATGTGAACCTGCCGGTAATGAACGGACTTGAAGTTCTTGAAAAGATAAAAAATGACACTGAACTGCTTCATATTCCGCTTTATGTAATGAGTGTAAATGAAAGACCCGCAGAATTGCTGAAAAAAGGAGTAACCGGATTTTTACCAAAACCGGTTGAAATAAGAGATCTTGAACTGGCGCTTAAAAAAGTTGAAGCAAAAAAAGGAAACAAAACAAATAAAGTGCTTCTTGTGCAAAACGAAAAAGATGTTCATTCCGTAACAAAAGAACTTGAAGAGGCGGGACTTAAAGTAAAAGCTTTTTCAAAAGGAAAATCTGGATTGGAATTTTTGAAAAATGAAGAATTTGATCTTATGATTTTTGACTGGGAGTTAAGTGATATTTACGGAAGTGAGCTTCTTAAGGAAGTGAAAAAGCAGAATGAATTTCTTCCTGTAATTGTCTACTCGGAATATAAATTAAATGAAAAAGATAATGATCTGGCAACTGTCCTGGCTTCACAATTTGTAATCAGAAAAGGAGGAAGTCATCAGGAATTGCTTGAAAAAGTATCGTTTTTCATAAAAACCGGTAAAACATTTGAAATAAGAAAAGAGGAAGATGTACCTGAAGATAACGAAATCTTAAAATCAAAAACCGTATTGCTTGTTGATGATGATATCAGAAATTTATACTCCCTTGAAGAAGAATTTCTTGAACTGGAAATGAATGTTATAAAAGCAACCGACGGCAAAATGAGTATTGAAACATTAAAATCCAACAATAACATAGATATTGTGCTTATGGATATAATGATGCCTGTAATGAACGGTTACGAAGCAATGCAGGAGATAAGAAAAACCTCGGAAATTGAATCTGTGCCGATAATTGCGGTTACTGCAAAAGCAATGAAAGAAGACAGAGATAAATGTATACAAGCCGGTGCAGATGATTACATCTCCAAACCTGTTGATATAGATGAACTTATAAAACTAATGAAAATGTGGATCAAAAATTAATTGGATGGTAAAATGTATAAGCCCAAAATTTTAGTAGTAGATGATATTCCGGAAAACATAGAAGCATTGGTAACAATACTTGAAGAACTGGAAACAGAAACTGAAATCATTAGCTGCACCAACGGAAATGATGCGGTTATTGAAGCAATGAAACACGATTTTGCTCTTATGCTGCTGGATGTTCAAATGCCGGGAATGGACGGATTTGAAACTCTGAAATATATTCGCAAAGAGGATAAAAACAAAGTTGTGCCTGCTCTGTTTCTTTCTGCGGTTTATACATCCGAGGTTTTTCAGCAAAAAGGTGTTTCAAGCGGAGCAATAGATTTTATTATAAAACCAATTAATTCTGAAATTCTTCTTGGCAAAGTGAAACTGTTTCTGGAAATAAATGATTACAAATATAAGCTTGTTAAACGCCAG
>JBGRQB010000048.1:0-24573 GCA_041725875.1 Rhodothermaceae bacterium | reverse complement strand
TGAAAAATATAAGAACAAAATCTTTAGAGAAGAATCGCCGGCAGAATATCTGGAAAATTATTTAAAAGCCGAATCAAATGATTGTCTTGTGTTACTGGGTAGTATCTATTTATTGGGAAAAATAAAGGAAAAGATTCAAAAATAGCTTGACATTGTAAAATGATACCGCTAATTTACTGATGTACCTCTTGTTCCTTTCGCAAGATACCATTTTAATTAATTGTTTTTAATTAGCTGAATTTAATTTTATACCCCAATAAAATTACTAATCTAAATGATTATATGTTTCAACTTCAAAATTTTTAAAACTTAAGCAGGAATGAATTATGCCGCAGGATATTTCAAAACTCCAGTCGCTAAAGCTGGTTGATTTGCATAAAATAGCGAAAGAATTAAAAATATCAGGTTATAGTGATTTAAGAAAACAGGAACTTATTTTTAAGATTCTTGAGACGCAGACTAAAAAGGACGGACTAACTTTTGCAAATGGCGTACTGGAAGTAATGACTGACGGTTATGGCTTTCTAAGATCAGAAAATTACAATTATTTACCATCACCTGATGATATATATGTTTCACCTTCACAAATTAAAAGGTTTAATTTGAGAACGGGTGATTCTGTTAACGGACAGGTTCGTCCGCCCAAAGACGGTGAACGGTTTTTTGCCCTTTTAAGAGTCGAGTTTGTAAATGGCAAAAACCCCGATCAGATCAGATCAAGAACTTTATTCGACAACCTCACACCGTTTTACCCTCAAAAGAAATTTAACTTTGAATCAGCTCCCGGAGAATACTCAGTAAGAATTATGGATCTTTTATCACCAGTTGGTAAAGGACAGCGTGGTTTGATTGTATCTCCTCCTAAAACAGGTAAAACCATTCTTTTACAGAAAATTGCAAATGCAATTAGTCGTAACCACCCGGAAGTTAAATTAATTATGCTTCTTATTGATGAAAGACCTGAAGAGGTTACCGACATGCAGCGTTCTGTAAAAGCAGAGGTTATCAGTTCAACTTTTGATGAACCTGCTGAAAGACACGTACAGGTTGCTAATATGGTAATTGAAAAGGCAAAAAGACTTGTAGAAGCTGGTGAAGATGTTGTTATTCTTCTTGATAGTATTACCAGACTTGCAAGAGCGCACAACACTGTTATTCCTCACTCAGGAAAAATTCTTTCCGGTGGTGTGGATGCAAACGCTCTTCATAAACCAAAAAGATTTTTTGGTGCAGCAAGAAATACAGAAGATGGCGGAAGTCTTACAATTATTGCAACTGCTCTTATTGATACAGGCAGCAGAATGGATGAAGTTATCTTTGAAGAATTCAAAGGTACAGGTAATATGGAATTGATGCTTGACAGAAACCTTGCAGACAGAAGAATCTATCCTGCAATTAATGTTAACAGATCAGGAACCAGAAAAGAAGAAATCCTTCTTTCCGAAGAAGTTCTTTCCAAAGTATGGATACTTAGAAAAATTCTTAGTGATTTCGATTCTATCGAAGCTATGGAATTCTTGCTCGACAAGATGAAAGGTACCAAAACCAACAAAGATTTTATGAATAACATGAATGGTTAACATAAATTAAGCCCCTTTTAAGGGGCTTTTTTATTTTAATCTCCTCCCGAAACTTCCTCTTTAGTATTTCTTTTGATATTAAAAATTATTACCTTGATTATAACCAAAGACCTGGCAGCAGAAACAATGGCTCTTCCTCTAATATATTTTCCTTGTACAGAAAGCAGATTTTAATGCAAATCCACTTGAAATAACCTTAGTACGAAATAATCAGGGGTCATTCACCAAATTATTAATAAATGATGGGGTATTGACGGACAACCGGTTACCAGATGGGATGGTAATTTTACTCCTTGAAACTTAATAACAGAAGAGGTTTTACTTCTTCTGTTAATTTTTATTATGATCCCCGATTGTGTATTTTTTTCTCCTCTATTGATATTTAAGCTTCAATGTCTTATATCTATATATTGAATTTCAAATGACTAAAACCGGAAAGTCAGGATATAGGTATGAAAAAGTTTTCTTTTCTTCTTTTGATGTTGTTCTGCACCACAATCTTTTCTCAGGATGTTAAACACAGACTTCCGTTTTACTTCAATTACATCGTGGTTCCTCAGGGAAACGTTAACGAATGTATAATTGTGTATAAAATTCCTTATAACAGACTCGTTTTTGTAAAGGATAAAAATGCCTACACAACAGGAGTGTCACTCTCTTTTGAAATAAAAAAAGATTCTGTAATTGAACGCGTCTTTGATGAAAGAATTGTCTCAACCAAAAGTTACAACAACACCTTATCATCAAAACTTTTTCTGGAAGGAATTGCTAAAGTCAGACTAAAAGAAGGGACTTATAAAATACTGCCTTCCATTGAATTACATAATACAAATATCTCGGCTCCGTTTCGCGAAGTTGATATAAAAATAGAAAGAGATGAAAACAACTTTGTTAAACCATTTGTTGTGAGTTCAGAAAAATATTTCTGTGATAATCAGGAGGTTTATATACTGCAAAACTTCCGCGGAAATATTTCGTTTTCAAACAATTCACAAAAACTATTATTACCGGTTCAAAATATTTCTCCTGAAGAACTTAAAGTGACAATTAGTCGTGATAAAAAAGAAATTTTTACATCAAAGATTAAGAAGAGTTATAAAGGAAGAGTCGATCTGTCAGTATGCGACAACAAGGTTGTGATTTCAAAAGATACCCTTGGGACAACTACATTTTATGAGTTGCCCGACTTTAGTAAAAAGATCCCCGAAGGTTTATTTGAAATTAAAATTGAAGCAGATACTATCAGCAAAACTTTCAAAATGGAATCGGAATGGATTGACAAACCAAGATCTGTAAGGAATATGACTCTTGCAGTTAAGGTTCTTGAAATTATCGGGGAAGAGGATAACTTTGATGATAATTATGATGACAATTATAACGATCTGGTGAAGTTCTGGAAAAAATATGATCCTACTCCCGACACAGAATTTAATGAGCTTATGGATGAGTTTTATACAAGAGTAGATTACTGTGTTAAAAAGTTTTCCACATTAAAAGCTTTTAACGGAGCTTTTACCGACAGGGGAGAGATGTACATAAAATATGGCGAACCTGACATTGTTGACAGAAACTATAATAAACGAAATGAAATTATTGAAACCTGGACTTACAAAGAACAAAACCAGATTTTTATGTTCAAAGATGTAAGCGGAACCGGAGATTTCAAACTTATAAAATGATATGAAAAGATTTGTATTTACCTGCGGTGATATTAACGGAATTGGGCCTGAGATTGTTATTAAATCTCTTCAGCAGCTCACTTATAATGACGATATTAAACTAATCTATTGTTGCCCCAAAAACGTTTTCACCAAGTCAGTAGGATTTTTAGAAAACAAAATTAAATATAAAGCAGTTGCTTCCATTGATGAAATTGCAAACTGCAAAGAAAAAATATGTGTTCTCGATCTGGGAAAAGCAAAAATAAAATATGGCGAACCAACGGAAGTTTCCGGACAAGTTGCCTATGAATCTATTAACAAAGCATTAGATGTTTTGGATGCTAATCTTGCCGATGCTATAATAACAGCGCCAATTTCCAAGCTTGCTTTTAAAATGGCCGGAGTAGATTTTCCGGGTCATACAGAACTTTTAGGTGCGCGCTATAAAACAGAAGATTTCAAGATGATGTTCCTTTCAGAAGCAATGAGCTGTGCGCTTGTAACTATCCACGAGAAGCTGCAAGATGTGCCGGGACTGATTACTGAAGAGAAAGTTGAAGAAACTATCAAGACTGTTATGGCAACGCTTAAAATGGATTTTGGAATTGACAACCCCAGAATTGCTCTGCTTGGTTTAAATCCTCACGCAGGCGAAGAAGGTAAAATAGGCAGGGAAGAAATAGATATTATTGAACCGGTTGTAAAAAGATATCCCAAAACCTGCGCCGGTCCGTTTGTACCAGATGCATTTTTTGGGACGCGAAGATATCAAAACTTCAATATGGTTATCGGGATGTATCACGATCAGGTTCTGATACCATTCAAACTGCTTAATTTCGATAATGGCGTAAACTTTACAGCAGGTTTGCCAATTATCAGAACATCACCGGATCACGGTACTGCTTATGATATTGCGGGTAAAGGACTTGCTCGTCAGGATAGTATGCTCGAAGCCGTGAAATGGGCATCTGTAATTATTGAAGGCAGGGAAAAGAAAATATGAATGTAAAAACTTATCAGTACCTTGCGGAAATTTACAATCATCTTATGGAAGATATAGATTACAAAGAATGGGCAGAATATCTTTACGATTTAATATCGGAATATATTGATGAAGATCCCAACATTCTGGAACTTGCCTGTGGAAGCTGCACTCTTACAAAGGAAATGAAAAACTATTTCGATCATATTATTGCAACAGATTTTTCAAAAGAGATGCTTTTTGAAAGTAAACCTTCCATTACCAGAATCTGCTGCGATATGAAATCGCTTCCCTTTAAAGAAAAGTTTGATGTAATTTTTTCAGCTTTCGACAGTGTAAATTATCTTCTTTCCGAAGAGGATCTTGTAAAAATGCTGAAAGAGGTTCATACTATTTTGGAAGATGAAGGTATCTTCACATTTGATGTTAGTCTGGAAGCAAACAGTCTGAACAACGTTGAACTCCTTAACAGAAAAGGGAAGTTTAACTCAATAGAATTTGTTCAGAAAAGTGAATATGATAAAGAAAATAAAATCCATTATAACAAGTTTGAACTGCTCACAAAGGATGGAGAGGTTATAAAGGAAACACATAAACAAAAGATTTACAGCCTGGATCAATATTACAAGGCATTTAAAGAAACCGGTTTTTTTGTTATGGAAGCACTTGATTCATTTTCTTTTGAGGATCTGACTTCCGCTTCCGAAAGAGCGCAATTTGTATTAAAAAAAGAGAGAGACTGATGCTTAATTTTACCAATGTAGATTTTCAATATCCTAACCAGCCTGTTTTTGAACAGCTTAATATGAGCATAGATCCGGGTGATTTTGCTTTTTTAATAGGAAAAAGCGGAGTTGGTAAAAGTACACTCTTTCAATTGATTTATATGAATTATCTGCCTCAGGCAGGAACAGTAGAAGTTGGTAATTACAACTCGGAAACTATTCGTCCCAAAGATCTGCCGATGCTGAGAAGAAATCTGGGGATTATTTTTCAGGATTTCAAACTGCTGGAAGACCGCACAATTTATGAAAACCTTTCATTTATACTTGAGGTAACGGGACATTCAAGAAAACAGATTAGAAAAAAAGTAATGGAAGTACTTACTGAAGTTGGTTTATCACATAAAGCGAAAAATATGCCGCTGGAACTTTCGGGCGGGGAACAACAGAGAATAGCCATTGCAAGAGCTATTATTAACGAACCGATGCTTCTGCTTGCAGATGAACCTACAGGTAACCTCGATCCTGAAACTTCAGATGAAATTTTGGAGATTATTAAAAATATAAATAACCGCGGAACCTCGGTGATTTTTGCAACTCACAATTACGATTTGGTCAAAAAGTTTGATACAAAAATCTACAAACTAACCGAGAAAAAAGCTGTAAGAGTAACCCTTAAGAAGAAACAGGCTCCTTAACCAGACCGTCAATAATTGACTGAGTTACCTCACCTTTAGGAAGAGTGCCGTCAATTATAATCGGTTCATAATTTTTTCTGTAATGAGAAACCACAGGTTCGGTTGTTTCGTGAAAGATCTGCAACCTTTTACTTATCACCTCTTCACGGTCATCCTCGCGACGCGTAAATCCGGCTTTGCTGTTACATTTCGGACAAGTTTCAGGTTCAGCCATTTTTAGCAGACTTATAATATTTCCGCAGGAATTACACAATCTTCTGCTGGTTAATCGTTCAATAATTATTTCGTCAAGTGCATCCAGAATTACAATCTGCGGAAAAGGGATCTCCATCTCTTGCAGAATTTTTTCAAGCACGGCAATCTGCGGAACAGTGCGCGGATAACCATCAAGAATAAAATTATTGTTGCTTTGCGAAATAGTCTCTTTTACAATCTCTCCAATCATATTATCGGGAACAAGATTTCCTTTATCTATTAACGCTTTGATCTGCTGACCTAATTCTGTCTCTTTTTTTATGATATCTCTTAAAATATCTCCGGTTGAGATATGTTTCAAATTTAATCTTTCAGAAATAATCTTTGCCTGGGTACCTTTTCCAACTCCTGGCGACCCAAAGAACAATACCTGCATAATTCCTCTGTTTAACAAAAGTTAACTGCTAATTCTTAATTTTTTGACCTGACTATAGTATGATAAATTTAAGCTATGTACAAGTGTAAACTACTACTTTAATTCTCTTTTCTGCGGTTTTCAAAAAACTTTTTGAGTAAATATTCACTTTCAGCAGAATAGATACCAGAATAGATATTTACAGATTTGTAGGCCTTGTTATTATCGGTGAGATTAAACATAGAACCACAGGCACCAAACTTGGGTTCAAAGGCTGAAAAATATAAGTTTTTAATTCTGGAAGAAAGTATTGCTCCGGTACACATTATGCACGGTTCCAGAGTAACATACAAATCACACTTATCCAGAAATTTCTCCCCAAGGTGATTGCAGGCAGCCGTAATTGCAAGCATCTCTGCATGGGCAGTAGGATCTTTTAGGCGCTCCACCTGGTTATAGCCGCGTCCAATTATCTTGTTGTTGTACACAACAACGGCTCCAACAGGAACTTCCTCTTCTTCAAGCGCTCTCTCCGCTTCGGAAAGGGCAGCAAACATAAATTTGTAGTTTTCTTCGGAAAATAGCATAGCAAAATTATCTTTTTGTACGCCTGGAGGGATTTGAACCCCCGACCTACGGTACCGGAAACCGTTGCTCTATCCAGCTGAGCTACAGACGCAAATTATTAAAAAACAAGACACCAAGATAAAAATAAAATTAATTATCGCAAAGAATAAGAGAAAAGGGGAGAGAAGAGTTTGGGATAAACAGAGTAAAATCGGATTATAAATAAACTAAGACTTTATGAAAAATAACTTGTCTCTGAAAAGAAGGATTTTTATATATTGGGTTCAGATTATCTCTTTTAGACGGAAAGTCCGGCAGTCGAACCGGACTTTCTGCAGGGCCAGTCCCCGGAAAACCGGAGATATCATCAGAGGGCTGATTTCTACACTTCAATATAAAAATATTTATACTAATAAAGGTTAGTGGTTATCCCGTAGTTTGTCGCTTTTTTGAGTAAAAATGCGTTTTTTGACCCAATTAGAAGAAAAATTTATCGAGAAAAATAACCATTTATAAGTTAGTTTCTGTATAACAAAAACATACTAAAAAAGTAGGGAATTACACTAGCTTTAATCACTTGAAATTAACCTCAAATTTTCTTTCTTAATAGAAGGAACCTGTACATCAGTTACAGGTATAACACGCAGGGAGTCGTTTGATATAATATTACTTTAACTTAAAGCTGAATTGTAAAAATAATTACACTGGTTTTTATTCTCCGTTAAAAAGTAGTTTTGACAAAGGCAAAATAGTATTTGTTTTCAGATAAACAGAGAGGAGGACACAATGAAACTTAAAGATTTAATTTACATTTCGTTTATAGTGGTAGTGGGCGTTTTTGCTTACATCGAATTTACAAAAGAACCAATAGTTGAAATTAAAGAAACAAAAACAGTTGATACAGTGCGGGTAGTTGATACTTTGTATGTTGATAAACCTGTCCGGATTGTAAAATGGAAAGCCAAAATTGATACTGTTTACAAAGATAACATTCCGCAGATAGTTGCATCGGCTGATACGCTTATTGAAAAAGACTCGGCGCAGGTAAAAGTAAAATACTATTTCCCGCCTGTAAACAAGTTTGATCTGGATATAAATGTGAAAGAGAGAATTATTCATATTGTGGATTCAGTAAAAGTAACCATTGAAAAAGAAAAAATAGTTGAACCCCCTTTTTATAAAGACAATTGGTTCTACTCCACCGTAGGGGCTGTTATTTTGCTGATACTTTCGTTGGGGGGTAAGATATATTATTTGTTGTTATAAACAAACTAATCGGGGCAGCGAGAAGCTGCCTCTACATTTTCCAACCTGCACATACTTCATTTTCCCTGCGCCCCAAAACATAAAACCATCAAAGAATAAAATTATACTTGATTAAGTGGTACGTACATCCGTATCTTTAAGACCTATGAGTGAAATTTTACGAGATAGCATAATACCTCTCTATTTTCAGTTATCAGAAATCCTAAGAACTGAGATCAAAAAAGGCGTTTACAATAAGGATATGTTAATTCCTTCCGAAAGAGAATTATGTGAAAAATTTAATCTCAGCAGAGCAACTGTGCGTCAGGCCATCGATTTATTAAGGGAAGAGGGACTAATTGAAAAGGTGCGCGGCAAAGGCACTAAAATTTTACCTGAAAAAAAATATGAACAAGATCTTTCCGGATTTTACAATTTTGACGTTCAGATGGCAGAAAAAGGACATCTCTCCGAAGTGGAGGTAATTAGTTTTGAAACAGACTATCCCAAACAGAGAGTAAGAGATTTGCTTAAACTTGATACTCAGGAAAAAATACTGATAGTAACAAGATTGAGAAAACTTGAGGGAAAACCTCTTTTTCTAGAAACCATCTATCTCCATAGTAAATTTTGCAGCTATCTCAATAAATCCGATTTTGAATCAACCAACATCTTTACAGAAGCCTTAAAGCTTAAATGTAATGTTGAACTGGGAGAAGCAACAATATATATCGATCCGGTTCTGCTGACTGAAACCGAATGTGAAATTCTTGACGTGGATAAAACACCATCTGCCAGTCTGCTTTTCAGAAGAATATCTTCAGATTCTGAAAATAACCCGATTATACTTACAAAACGTATATTTCGCGGCGATAAATGCAGTCATATTATAAAAGTGAGAGAGAAATAAAAAATTTATGTTAACTGGTACGGACATTATAACTAATGTGGTAAGTCAATGAAAGAACTGCAAATGCTTAACGGTGCAAAAAAACTTGTAGATATCTGCACAAAGGTGAAAAAGAACGAGATAGTACTGATAGTAACCGATACCGAAAAAGTTGCAATTGCTGAAGCCATTGCTTCTGTTGCAAAAGAAAGAGCTGCTGAAGTACTGATATCTGTAATGGAACCAAGAAAAAAAGCAGGGGAGGAACCGCCTGCACCCATAGCTGCTGCAATGAAAAAAGCAGATGTTATTTTTGTCCCTGTAAGCTACTCGGTAACTCACACCTATGCTGTAAAAGATGCTGCTGCCAATGGCGCCAGAATTATTGTTATGACAGATTTTACAGAAGAGATGATGATAAAGGGAGGACTTACAGCAGATTTTACAAAACTAAAACCACTCTGTCTCGGAGTTGCAGATTCATTTACAAAAGGATCAAAAATACACTTAACCTCAGCAGGGGGAACTGATCTTGAAATTGATATCTCAGGCAGAAAAGGAAACGCACTTTACTGTATGGTTGAACCGGGAGAATTTTCAACAGTACCAACCGTGGAAGCAAATGTATCACCGGTTGAATATTGCGCCAGCGGAAAAATTGTATGTGATGCAAGTATACCATATCTGGGTATCGGACTTATAAAAGAGCCGGTAACCTGTTTTGTGGAAAACGGATTTATAAAAAAAATTGAAGGAGGGAAAGAAGCAGAAACTCTCTCTGAAAACCTTAAAAAACAGAATGACAAAAATGTTTACAATATTGCCGAAATAGGAGTCGGACTTAATCCCGAATGCTGTATGTGCGGTATTATGCTCGAAGATGAAGGCGTTACCTCTACCTGCCATATCGGTATAGGTACCAGTATAACACTGGGAGGTAATATAAAAGCACCAATTCATTACGATCTTCTGATGTGGGAACCAAAAGTTGAAGTTGACGGAAAAGTAATAATTAACAAATCAGAAGTGATACTATAAATAACAAAACTAATTTTGGGGGAACTATGAAAAATAATTTTAGCAGAGTTCTTATATTTTTAATTCTGATAATATTTTCACAAAATAATATCTACTCACAAAGCTTTAAAAAAGCCTCGCCCTATTCAGATATGAAATGGGATATGAAAAAACAGAACACCCGATGGTCTATGTTAACGAAACCTGGTATTTTCTCTCAGCAGTTAATGATACACCATTAAAAGAAATAGTTGTCTTTTGCCAAAAAAACTACGGCAGCAAAGCATTTAAAAGATTTACAGAAGATCTTGTTCAGGTTTTATCACAGATGGGAAATCCTCCGGGTGATAAAGTTAAACTCTCTTTGCTGACTCTTGATAAAAAAGAACCTGTTACACTTACAGATGTTGAAATGACACGCGAAAAAAGAGAAGCGCTAAAACATTCTCTGCGAAAAAGAAAAAAAGAAGCAAAAGAAAAACCAGTATTTATTTCTGCAGAAAAAATTGAAGAAGATCTTAAAGTATTTGAGCAAAGACTTGAAGCACAGTTTGCATATCTCAAAACAAATAACGTCGATTACAAATCTGCCATAAATAATTTGCGCAAAAAATGTGGAAAGGGAATGACTAACCACAAGTTTGGAATGGAACTGCAAAAAATTATTGGTCTTTTTATCGACGGTCACGCAGGTGTCTCATCCAAAATATTAAAAAAAGGATTTCTCCCATTTACAGCAGAAGTTACCGGCAGCAGAGTTGTGGCGGTAAAAGCAGACAGAAGCGGTTTTCTGGCAGAAGATTATCCTTATCTTAACAAAATTGACGATCTCGATATTCAATACTGGATTAACATCGCCGACGATTTCAGAGCTGTGGGATCACACCACTACAGGTTCCGACAAGGGGTAAGAATGCTGAGAAATATTCAGTATATGAGATCACTTATAGGCTTGGAAGAGAAAAAAACAATTAAAGTGGAACTCATTTCTGCAGATCTTACCAAAACAAAAACAATTGAAATGAAAGTATCTGATAAAAAAGTGAGAAGTCCAAAAATTAAAAAACCGGAAAACGGAATACTTGAAGGAAATATAGGCTACCTTAGCATTGAAAGCTTTGGTTCCAGATCAAAAGCTGTTCCTGATATAAACAAATGGATGCCTGAGTTCAAAGATACAAAAGTAGTAATTATCGATGTAAGAGATAACGGCGGCGGTTCCAGAGCCGGACTCCTGGAGTTATACCCTTATCTTATGGATTCTTCTGAAAAACCAAGTGTGGCAAATGTATGTGCTTACAGACTTTTCAACGAGTTTAAAGAAGATCATCTTGCAGCAAGATTTGCCTACAGAAAAGACAATGAACAATGGAACGATAAAGAAAGAAAAGCAATAGAAGAATTTGAAAAAAGCTTCAAACCTCAATGGAAACCTGATTACAGTGAGTTCAGTAAATGGCACTACGTTCTTTTATCCAAAAGAGAAGATGATAAAAAATACTTTTACAACAAACCTGTAATTGTACTTATGGATGGCGGATGTTTCAGTGCAACTGATATATTTTTAGGAGCCTTAAAAGGATGGAAAGAAAATATTAAACTTGTTGGAACACCAAGCGGTGGCGGAAGTGCAAGATCAGTCCGGTTTCAACTGCCAAATTCAAAACTGCAGATAAGAAATGCTTCAATGATTTCATATCAGAGAACAGGCGCGCTATACGATACAAACGGAATTTTCCCCGATTTTTTAATCTACCCCGATCCCGAATATTTTCTTCTTAAAGGAAATGATAATCAGCTTAAAGACGCAATAAAAATTATAAACAATTCAATAGAGTAATTTACCGCCATAGATGACTCAAACACCAAAGCCGGAGCAAAGCTCCGGCTTTTTTGTATTAATTTTTATTAGAGAAGAAGATTATGGGTAAGATAAAAACTGAAAATAAGTTTAACTATTTTAGTTGACTGATAAATATTTTAATGAGCCAATTTAATTTATCATAAATGTGTAGAAAATAGATTATTGAAGTCCAAAATGAAGAATATGCAATAAATCTAATGATACTTATGATTTTATTTTGATTAATATATCGCTCTTCAATGGAGTTAAAAATTTCTTTAAAATTACTAAAAATTGATCCATATTTTTTTCTATAAAATGACTTCTTTGAGGAAACAGATTCAATAATTGATTGCAAAGCTTTTTCTTGATTATTTAGCATTAGATGAATAAAAATAATGAAGATCAGGTTTGTTAGAAGTAAACCAGAATTTTTTATAATCTCATTTCCTGAATGATTAAATTGTGTAAATAAAATTAATAAGGCAGCAGGAATAGTTAATATTTTGTTTTGTATATCGGAGATGATTTTATGAATTTTTTCAACATACTCTAGTTTCTTTGCTTCAAGTTCTAAAGTTAAGGTTTCAGTTGAAATGTCGGAAATAAATAATTGATAGTTATCATTGTATCTTTCAATAATAAAATCAAAATTATCTAAAATGTTTTTAAGTCGCTCTTTAGATGGGATATTACAGACAAAATCATAAATAGTATTTTTCAGAATTATAATTTTTTGCTCAATATGGGGCTCTGAATCGAAATTTTTAATGAATGTAGTATAAAGTTGTGAATGAACTAGATTTTCAGCTTCATAATCAATTGGAATTTCTAACTTATGTTTACAAAGAAATATTGATGTTCGCTCTGGACCAGTTTTGTCAACATGGTCTGAAATTGAAAAAATTAACTCAATAATATTAATCGTTGAACAATAATCTTGAATTTTTTTAGTTACTTTATTTTCTAATATATTACCATAAGACTCTGAATAAACATAATAAATAGAAGGTGTATGGTATCTGTTTATCTTTGAGTAAAGTAAATCTTTGATATCTTTTGCAAAGTATAGTTTTTCAGATTTAGGTAAATGTATCAAAACAATAAATTCATCTTTCTTTAGTTCGGAACTAATAATATTTTTAATTAAAAAGGCAGTTCCATCTTTGATAATTTTATTGACAGCTCCTTCATCTTCTATAACTTGCAATAATTCAAAAGATTTTTGATCAAAAATTATCTTACATTCGATTTGATTGTTATTATCAATCCAATCAATTGATTTACATTTTGCAATAAAATCGAGAATGCTATCTAATAGTTTTTTATGATTTTGCATTTAACTTTATTCTTCTATTAAATTAACTGGAAAATCAGTAATTGTAATCGATCTATTATTATAATCGATCGAGATTTTATTTTCTCTAATTAATCTTCTATCAAAATCAAGAATTAAAGAGTTATCTTTATACCTAAATCGCCTGAGTTTTTTCAGTGACTCACGGTGTATATCGAAATCATTACTAAGTTTGAAATCCTCAGAGTTAGCATACTCTAAAAAATCATATGGGTTTTCTTCATCTAAATAATGTGAAAGAAGTTCAATATTAACAGGTTGCTGCACGCTTCTTTTATTATCACAATAGCTGAACACTTTTTCTTTAAAAGCTTCTGTTTCTTTATCACTATAGTTTTTTTTAGAACAAAAATTATCCACAACATTTAATAAAATTTGGGTTTGTTCTTTAGGTTCAGCATAATCACGACAACCAATAAAATCTAAAAAATAATTTGAAACCTTATTTTGAGAAGAACGACCTTTTATAAATGATAAATAATCGTTTGAATCATTTGATTGCCATTTTGTTATATCTAAGCGTGCTGACAAATGTAAATTTTCTAAGTCCAAATGACTTGTATCTTCTAATTCTAAGGTACCATCTTTAATTGCAACACTCATTTTATCATTTAACATAACTACCATCAAGTAATTATTATAATGAATAAACAACACAAATCCGCCAGTAGCAAAGTTTTCTTTTTCAATTTTATTTTGGAATATCCTCATTGATTTTTTCGTAAAATCTGTGAAATTTAATTTGGTGTTAAGATGTTCTCTTAAAATTACTGAAAAGGGAGCTAAATTAGTATCATTTTCAAAATGCCCATATGACTTTGCTCTTTTTCGATTATATACAACTTGTATTAACGAAAGTAGTTTGTTTAATGACTCATTTATGGTTAATACTTGTAAACTTAGTGTTAAATTTGATTTTGCATTTCTTTCTTTTTCTAACTTATGGATTATTGCATTTTTAATTTCCACTAGGACCTCTTTAAAAAATTTATAATCAATGAACTTAGTAATCTGAAGTTAATAAGAATTGTTACTTTTTACAATTGAAATATTGGTTTTTAGGATCTATTAGAAAAGACCTTCCATTGCGTACAACAAAGTGATTCGCCAATTTAAAAAACAAGTAGTAAAAAATAGAAAGGTATAATAGCAGCAGAGACTAAATTCTCCCGCCAAGATAGGGGATGAAATAAACATGTTCAAATCCACACAGAGGTTTAATCCAAAACTGAATATTTTAAAACAAAAAAACCGATCAAAATGATCGGCTTTTTTCTTTTTGTACACCCGGAAGGATTCGAACCCTCAACCTTCTGATCCGTAGTCAGACGCTCTATCCAATTGAGCTACAGGTGCAAAAAATTTGAGACACAATTATAGGAATAAAGTTTATAAATTACAATACCGGTCAGCAAAATAATTATAGAATCATTAGGGGAATTGACTTACCTTTATTGTTGAAAAATCAGGTAAAATGATCCCTATAATTAAGGAGAATATATGATAAATAAGGAGTTAAAAGTGTCGGTTCAGAAAATAGTTGTTTCTCTCTTATTTTTAAGCTGTACTCTTTTGTTCGGTGGCAGCAAGACAGTTATCAGCGGGACTGTTACAGATCAGGACGGCAATCAGTTCAAGCAGGCAAATATTCTTGTCTACTCCCTTGTAACAAACAAAACTGTGCAAAATATTCCCCTTAAAAACAAAAACTACAAAGTTGAGCTCAAAGAAAAAGGGATGTATGAAATCCGTTTTTGTGCACCTTTTCATATTGCTCATACAATAACTGTTTATGTAAAGAAACACTTTACCGAAACAATTAATGTGCAGATGTCACCCTTTGAAATTGAAGACAATCTCAATAATCTGAGAGTTGCAGTTCAACTGAAAGATGGAGAGATCAAATATATTAAAATGAAAAAAGGAGAAGGGGGTAAGTATCAGACTTCCTTTGAATCAGACCTGAAACAGATTAACTATCAGATTGCCCGACTCGAAAAGACCGGACATAATGTTAACGGAACCAAAGGGGAGATTACAGGTCCTGACGACTCAGGAGATTACTTCTCAACAATAAAATCTGACAACGTAGTTTTTAACTTTCTCTTTGATCCTTCAAAAGTTTTGAAAAAGAAAAGAGAATCAAATATTCAATATCAGAATGATAAATCACTCACTAAAATAATTAACTCCCTGAAAGAATTGGAAGTTTACAGCAGTGAAGATCTGAAAAAAGATAAAGCAGCACATCTGGCAGCAGGTAAGAACAGAAGTCGCTACAAATATGATTCATCCAAACTGGAAGAAATTTTAGATAAATATATTAACTCCAAAGATATTGAAGTTCAAAAGATCGGACTCGCATTTTATCTGAGAGCTAAAGATGTTATTTATTACAACTACAGACAATTACCAAAAAAATATAAAAGCTGTCGCGAAAAATACTTTTCACTTGTTGAACCTGAATCAGATTTGTGGTCACTCACACCATACATATTTATCTCAAATCCCGATGTAAGAGGAAAACTTACAAGTAATTACAAATTTGTTAGTTACTACAAAAAGTTTTTTGCAAAAAATAAAAACAAAAACATCAAAGCTAAACGTCTGGTTACCGAATACACTTTTGCCAAAATGTATAAGTGGAAAAGGGAAATGAAAAGGATCAGAAAAGAATTAAAAGATAACTATTCTGATTTACGAGTATATAAAAGTTTTGTAAGACGCTATCCTGATTAACAAATACAGAAAAATAAAATTAACATAACAGATAAAGCCGTTCTGAGTTTCAGGATGGCTTTAATATTATATTTATGCGTTAAAAACAAAGAAAAACTTATTGCGGAAATTAAAATGAATTGAAAATTCAAGGAACATTTTGCAAATTGGGTTGTCTTTAGGTTTGATAATTTAAGATTAAATTATCCAGGGAAAAACGGGGGAATTATGGTAAACAATCAAAATGGAGGTATCAGTGAAAAGAAGTATGGTTCTTTTTTTAATCCTGAGTTTTAGTCTGCTGTTTGGCGGCAGCAAAGCTGTTGTAAAGGGCACTTTAACAGATCAGGACGGTAATCAGTTTAAGCAGGCAAATATTCTTATCTATTCATTAATAACCAATCAGGTTGTAAAAAACATTCCGCTCAAAAGCAAAAACTACAAAGTTGAGATTGACAAAAAAGGAGTTTACGAAATCCGTTATTGCGCCCCGTTTCATCTGGCTCAATCTGTTACTGTAATGGTTAAAGATAATCTGGAAGAAACAGTTAATGTTAAAATGGTTCCTTTTGAAAAAGCAGAAAACTTTGATCAGCTTGCAGTTGTTTTTAAGTCAGAAAAATTTGGCGATGTAAATTCAGTAATGCATAAAGAGACTAACGGCAAATACCACGCAACATTTAAATCTGACGAAAAGAGAGTAGATTATCAACTGCTGGGTGTTGAAGCAAAAGGACATTCAGTTAACGGAACCGAAGGGGAATTTACAGGTCCGGACGATGCTGGAGATTATTTCTCAACATTAAAACCTGATAAAGGAGTTTACAACTTTACTTTTGATCCTTCTTTGCTCCCTGCTCCAAAAGGTAAAAGAGAGATTAAGTTTTTGAATGAAAACTCTGTAACCGCAGCGCTTAATAAACTAAAAAGCAAATCTGATTTTTATATGGAAGACTACTATAAAAAAATGGCAGTCTTTGTAAAAGCGGGAAATAACAGAAAAGATTTCAAATATGATTCAAAAGAACTTGAACAGTTTTTTCAGAAATATATTAACTCGGAAGATGTTGAAATTCAGAAAGTCGGACTGGCATTTTATCTTGTTTCCGAAAGAATTTTGACCAATAAAAATAAAGAATATCGTAAAAAGTATTTTGCAATGGTAAAACCTGAATCAGATCTCTGGTCATTAACACCATTTGTATTTATAAATAACTTCGGAGTTGAAAAAGATCCTGAACTGGTAAAATATTACAAAGAATTTTTTGCCAAAAACAAGAACAAAGAAGTAAAAGCACAGCGCTTATCTATGGAATATGCCATTGCCAAATATGGCGGTAAAAAAGAGGAAATGAAAAAGATAAGAAAGGAACTAAAAGATAAATATTCCGATTCAAGAAGTTATCAGTTTTTCCAGAAACGCTATCCTGAAAATCCTGCTATTTCTGTTGGTAAAAAATTACCTCAGTTTGAAATTACCGACATTACAGATGAAACAAAAACATATACAAATGAAAGTTTCAAAGGTAAGGTTCTGCTTGTAGATTTCTGGGCAACCTGGTGCGGACCCTGTAAAGGGGAAATGGAACATCTTCACAAAGCCTACGAAAAGTTTAAGGATAAGGGATTTGAAATTTTGAGTCTTTCATTTGATCGGAGTCCGGAAAACGTAACAAAATACAGAGCCGGAAAATGGAAAATGCCCTGGTGTCATTCATTTGTAAAAGGAGGCTTCTCCAATAAAATGGCAAATGATTTTGAAGTGGTGGGAATTCCGAAACCGATTCTTGTAGGAAAAGACGGGAAGATTATTGAAGTTGATAAACTTCGCGGAGATAATCTTTTAACAACTATTGAGAAACATTTGAAGTAAATAAAAAATATAAATTGTAACGGAAAGCACCCTGATAGCAGGGTGCTTTTTTATTAAAATGTAAAATCAGTTCC
Organism: Rhodothermaceae bacterium; assembly: GCA_041725875.1. Taxonomy (GTDB): domain Bacteria; phylum Bacteroidota; class Ignavibacteria; order Ignavibacteriales; family Melioribacteraceae; genus JBGRQB01. The sequence continues at coordinate 6,737 of JBGRQB010000048.1, read as the reverse complement.
GACATTTTCTTTATCAGCTTTTTCAAAAACGTGATAAGCTGTTGATATATCCTGAATTGCCAATCCCACAGATTTGAAAAGAGTAATCTCTTCATCATTTTCTCTTGCAGAAATTTTACCTGTTATAACATCGCCAAGGTTTCCGTGAGCTTTATCCCAGCTCCATTTTCCTTCATCAATAGGAATCATAAAATCACCGGCTTCTGCTGCACAGGCATCAATAAGATCACAAACCACTTTAGACTTTACAAGAGATTTTGTATCAATTTCTCTCATTGCAGGCGCGTGAGAACCTACTCCGTTAACGTGTGCGCCCGGTTTCAGCCAGTCACCATCAATAATAGGATCTTTTGCACTTGTGATAAGAGTAACTATATCAGCTTCTCTTACAGCCTCTTCAGCAGTTCCTGCTATAACTATTTCGCAGGAGATAATTTCTTCAAGTGATTTCTTAAACTCTTCACGTTTCTCCATCGGGTCAACAGAAAAAAGAACCAGCTTGTCAATATCTCTAACACAATCAACTGCCCAGGCGTGAGTTCTTGCCATTCCTCCGCAGCCGAAAAGTGCGTGTACTTTTGCATCCTCTTTTGCAAGAAGTTTTGAAGCCAATCCTGCAACTGCGCCTGTTCTCATTGCAGTTAAATATCCGCCATCCATAATTGCAAGAGGTGCACCTGTTTTTTCGTCGAGCAGACTAATAGTACCAAGCACTGTAGGCAGATTATATTTTGGTAAATTTTCTTTGTAAACAGTAACAATTTTTGCTCCCATTGCACCCATTCCTTTTAAGTAGGCTGGCATAAACAGGGCAAGACCGGAATGATCCGGCGCGGCAATTGGAGTCCGCTGCGGCATAACAGCATTATCTTTGGATAAATCTTCAAACGCTTTTTCAAGGATGTTGATAGTATCGTCCATTGTAAGCACTTTCATTACATCATTTTTCGAAAGAAGCTTTGTCATTTTTTTCTCCTGATTAAAATCAATAAACCATTGTTAGTTGAAATACTTACTCTCTGAAGTCTCCCAAAATAAACTATTTATTTATAATGTACAATGAAAAATGGATAATGTTATCTGCCCTCGATAAAATCCGTCAAGCCGGCTCACTCAGGCACCCGTATTATATATGACGGCATAGTGCACTTGTCATTTCGCAGGAGCGAAGCGACTGAGAAATCTCAATACTGAATTGTGTAATCATTATTAAACTAACCGCCCGGCATCTTTTTCTGAGCGTAAAGAAAATTGAAGAGCGGAGGCGTGAAGAACAAAAACTGTCTGAAGCCATCTGAAAGATGGCAAGTTGTTTTTGTTCAGCCGAAGAGAGTCCTTTCGACTACGCTCAAGGCAAGCAATTTTTAGCGGAGAAAAAGACAGCCGAAGTTTTTGTCAAACTTTTTCGAAAAAGTTTGCCCACGGAGTGAACACTAATACTACATTGAGGTCTTTCGACAAGCTCAAGACGACACATAGTTGTTGTTAACGATGGCTAAAGGCCATCAATTACCGGGAATTATTGTTTACAAAAATCTTCCCATCCTTCATTTCGTAAACTACATCGGCAAGTTTAACCAGTTCCGGATTGTGAGTAACAATCAGGAAAGTCATACCCAAATCATTTTTGAGTTTGGTAAAAAGCCTATGAATAATATCACCGTTAGCAGTATCAAGATTACCTGTTGGTTCATCGGCAAAAATAATTTTAGGTTCATTTATCAGAGCCCGTGCTATTGCAATTCGCTGCTGCTCACCGCCTGATAACTCTGCAGGTTTATGACTCTCACGTTCCAGGAGTCCGACCAACTCAAGATATTTCTCAGCAATCTTATTTGCCTCTTTCTGATCTGTGCCCGCAATCATTTTGGAAATTGCAATATTTTCTCTGGCTGTAAACTCAGGCAAAAGATGATGAAACTGAAAAACAAAACCCATATTTTTACTGCGAAACATAGATAATTCATCATCACTGAGATTTGTAATTGATTTGTTGTCAAAAACAACTTCGCCTTTATCGGCTTTATCCAGACCACTTAAAATGTGCAGCAGGGTACTTTTACCGGAACCGCTGGCTCCTATTATCACATTAATCTTTCCCTGTTCCAGATCGAGCGAAACATCTTTAAGTACTTCCAGACTCTGATCTTTTGTCTTCTTAAATGATTTATATATATTTTTTGCGCTAAGTATTACAGACATTTGCTATTCCCATTTAATTACATCAATTGTAGAAATTTTTACAGCTCTTTTGGCCGGATAAAGAGAAGCCAGTGAAGATAAAATTATTGAAGTCAGAGCAATTATTACAACATCAAAATAATCTACTCTGAGGGGCAGAGCCTCAACAACATATTTTGTTATATCAAGTGAATAAAAGTTAAATTCGTTTTGAAGAAAACAGATAAACAATCCGAGCGAAACACCAAGCAGGGTACCAATTACGCCAATTAAAACTCCTTCAATCATAAATATGCGAAGCACCATTTTATTTGTTGCACCCATCGATTTCAAAATTCCGATATCCTTTTTCTTTTCAATTACAGACATTGTAAGAGAACCAAGTATATTAAAAGTTGCAACTGCAATTATCAGACATAAAATTATAAATCCTGCCCATCTTTCAACCTTCATCATTGTGTATAAATCTTTATGCAGATCGTACCACGACTTGATGGAGAAATTTTCAGCAGGAAGTTTTGATGCAATAAGCTGTTTTATTTTTTCAGAATTCTCAACCTTGTCAAGACGTATCTCAAAACCGCTCAGTTTTTTACTTCCGCCTAATACGCGCTGTGCACCTCTTACAGAAGTAAAAGCATATTTAAGATCATACTCACGATTATTGGTTTCAAAAAAACCGGAAACAACAAACCTTCTTCCTCTTAATAAAGAGAAACCGCTGATCGATTTTTTCAAATCGTTAAACGACATTACATTAATTGTATCACCAATTGCCGCACCAAGCTTGGAAGAGATAGCACTGTTAATTGCTATTTGAGGATATCCTTTTGTGTTGTCAGGAGTGAATTTTCCTCTATACAAAGTTTTATGAATTCCCCAGGAAGATTTATTTTCAGTTCCGGGAACACCTTTAAGCTCAATTATCTGATATCGTCTGTTTTTTGATAAAATTACCTTTCCTTCCTTGAAGCTGGAAAAGGCGGTTATTTCATCAATTTCAGAAAAGAGTTTTTCAGCCTTCTGTAAATCAGCAGAGCGGTTCAGAACCGAAACTCTGATGTGCGGATCAAAATTAAGAAGAGTGTTTGTTACAAGCTCTCCAAAGCCGTTAAAAACAGATATCACCACTATCAATGCTGCAACGCCAATTGTAATGCCGGTTGCCGACAACATTGAAATGATTGTTATCAGATTAATTTTGTGTTTCGACTTTATATATCTTTTTGCCAGAAAATATTCAAACATATCAGTTAAATCTTATAAGGTTTACGGGACTCATTTTAGATGCTACATAACTTGGTATAAAAGATGCCAGATAACAAAGCAGAAATGCAGCTGCATTTACAATCAGATAATTATATAAATCAATACTTATGGGTACACTTGAAATAAAATAAACTGAATCGGGGATAGGGATTAAATTAAACTCAAGCTGCAAATAACTTGCAGTAAGAGCAATAATATTTCCTGCAGCAATTCCAATGGCAGAAAGGTAAAGTCCCTGAGAAATAAAAATTTTCTTAATTGATTTATTATTTGCACCTATCGATTTCAAAACTCCAATGTGAGAAGTCTTTTCAAGAACAATCATCAAAATGGTTCCAACCATATTAAAGCAGGCCACAATTGTAATTAAGCTTAACACAAGCGGAACCGGAACCTTCTGTAAAGCAATCCAGTTGAAAATATTGGAGTGCACTCTGTAGATCGATTTCGGGTAATAAGGATAGGGAAGCAGATCTGCAAGCTTGACTGTAAGAGAATCTATTTTGTTAATATCATTAAGCTGAATATTATAACCTGAAATTTTATCGCCAGATTCGGTTAACTGCTGCAGGTCATTCAGGTTAGTATAAGCAATTAAATCATCATATTCAGCCATTCCGCTTTCGAAAATTCCGGTTACAGTAAACTGCATTATTCCGGGCGGATTATTATATGAAGGGAGCTGGTCATTGCGCAGACTAAAAACCGTTACCTGATCGCCACAGTTTAAGTCGAGCTTTTCCGCAAGCTTTAATCCCACAACAATTGCCGGTTTACCGTCGGAAGTTTTAAGTTGGTAAGATCCCTTGTTAATATAATTTGAGATTGAATTACTGTCTCCGTCCAAAACACCGGAAAGAACAATACCGTCGGAATTTTGTTTATTATTAATCATAACCTCTTTTGATAAAAAGGGGGAGATATTTTTCCCGTAAGGATGGAGCATTTTTTCAAGCTCCGGTTTTACCTTTTTATAAGAAGGGAGGTTCCGTTTTCCAAAAGCAGTAATTTTTATATGTGAATCAAAATCTATAATCTTTTTAGAAATTGCTTTTTCAAATCCGTTGAGTACTGTAAGAGCAATTATCAATACAGCAACTCCGAGAGCAACACCGGCAATGGAGATAAAGGAAATAAGAGAAATGAACTTAGAACCTTTGCCGGAGCTTAAAAATCTTTTACTAACAAACAGGGGGAATTTCATCTATTTTACTCATTTTTGACAATCGCAAAATAAAAAAAATAAAAAACATAAAAAAATTATTAAAAATTTATTGACTTTAATTTGGGAAACTCCTACATTTTGAATCTCAATTTTAATGATCTTATAAATGTTGATCACACTAATTTATCGGGGCGTAGCGTAGTCCGGTTAGCGCGCCTGCTTTGGGAGCAGGAGGTCGCAGGTTCGAATCCTGCCGCCCCGACAAAAAGAGTTCTTAATCATAATGTTAAGACAAGATGCGCCAGTAGCTCAACTGGATAGAGCAACGGCCTTCTAAGCCGTAGGTTAGAGGTTCGAGTCCTCTCTGGCGTACTTAGATGGTGGGTGTAGCTCAGTTGGTTAGAGCGTCTGGTTGTGGCCCAGAAGGCCGTGGGTTCAAATCCCATCACTCACCCCAGTAAATTTTAGCATTATGGCCCGTTGGTGTAATTGGTTAACACGTCGCCCTTTCACGGCGAAGAGTACGGGTTCGAGTCCCGTACGGGTCACCAACTCCCGAGCTTGTTTCGGGATTTTTTTTGCTCTTATGAGTTTGTTGTTTTTAATATTTTTACGCTGACTGGCCCGTTGGTGTAATTGGTTAACACGTCGCCCTTTCACGGCGAAGAGTACGGGTTCGAGTCCCGTACGGGTCACAAAACCCCGGCAGCTGCCGGGGTTTTTTTGTTTTAAATATCTAAAGCAATATTTTTGATATTTTACTATCTTTAATGTCAATAATTAAAACTAAATGGTTGCTATGGATTACAGATCATTAACTGCTGAAAATGAATATACCTTTAAGCCTGCAAAAGCAAAAAAGAAAGGGCTTTTTAATACGGTCAAATTTTATTTGAGAATTGGAAAAGTTATTTTTACATCAAGCAAACTTGGCAGAACCGGCAGGTACGATGGTAATGCCTGGTGCGAATCTTCTTTTGGAATGCTGGATGCGGCAAGAAAAGCCGGTGCAAATATTGAGATTGACGGTATTGATAATATTCGTCTGGATGAACCGGTAGTTTACATTTCCAATCATATGAGTACACTGGAAACCTTTATAATGCCCTGCATTATTTACCCAAATAATAAAGTTTGTTTTATTATGAAAAAAGAATTGGTTGACATGCCGTTCTTTGGATCGGTAAGTGGTTCCCGCCACCCGATTATTGTTGGCAGAAAAAACCCGCGTGAAGATTTGATGGAAGTCTTTAAGCAAAGTAAAAACAGAATAGATGAAGGCAGATCTATTATTGTGTTTCCGCAAAGATCTCGCAGTGATAAGCTGAATGAAAAAGAATTTAATACTATTGGTGTAAAGATTGCTAAAAAGTATAATGTAAAGATTGTACCTGTAGCAGTTACAACCGATTTCTGGGAAAATGGCAAGATAGTAAAAGATTTTGGATCTGTTGATCCTTCTAAAAAAGTAAGAATGTCATTTGGAAAACCATTTGAGCCTTCAGGTGACGGAAACAAGGATAACAGAACTGTTTTCGACTTTATAGAATCAAAATTTATAGAGTGGGGATTTACGGACAGGATAGTTAAGAAGTAGCTGTTATTAATACATTTCTGTTTCACTCTGTGAATAAACTATGTAGTTCGAGTTTTGGTCGAGGGATCTTACCCTTAGCACCGTGCACAATGAAATACTTAATCTAATCTCTGCAACTAGTCAGTTTTATAAATTTTGTGATTTGTAGTTTTGCTCTTTATTGTTCACTCCGTGGGCAAACTTTTTCAGAAAAAGTTTGAGAAAAACTTCGGCTGTCTTTTTCTCCTCTAAAAATTGCTTGTCTTGAGCGGAGTCGAAAGGACTCTCTCCGGCTGAACAAAAACAACTTGCCGTGCTTCGCACGTCTTCAAACAGTTTTTGTTCTTATCACCTCCGTTCATCAATTTTCTTTACGCTCAGAAAAAGATGCCGAGCGACAAATTATGTCATCTCGAATGCAATGAGAGATCTCACTTTAGCACTGTGCACAATATGGTATTGAGATTTCTCCGTCGCTTCGCTCCTGCGAAATGAAATAACCCGGGTCGGTGCCTGAGTGATCCGGCGAAGTGTTACACGAAGCCG
>JBGRQB010000047.1:0-24727 GCA_041725875.1 Rhodothermaceae bacterium | reverse complement strand
CACATCAGCACTTTCCAACCGAAGACCATTTGTTATGTTCACAGATATTGTTGATAAATCTGCAGAACTTAAAGAAAAATGGACCAACTACAAATCACTTGCTTTTGTAGATCTGGTAAACCAACACTTGCTTGAAGCTGAAGAAGATTAACCTTCTTTTTACTTGCATGTTAAAATGCTTTTTTTAATTTCATTTACTGACTACTGATAAATAGATCTTTTTATCAATATTCACTGATTTCAGGCGATAGTATATCGACAATTCTTTTCAAATAAAAAGAGGTAATAAACTATGTTGGCACTACTAAAATGTGAAATTTGTGGAAATGTTGTACAGGCTCTTCATCAAACCAAAGTACCGGTGATGTGTTGCGGAAAAAAAATGGAAGCTATGGAAGATAACACACAAGATGCAGCAGTTGAAAAACATGTTCCGGTAGTAGAAAAAGTTGAGGGCGGTTTTAAAGTATGTGTTGGTGATGTTGCACATCCTATGCAGCAGGAACACTATATCCAGTGGATTCAGCTTTACACCGATACAGCTGTAATAACAAAAATGCTTAAACCAGACGAAAAACCTGAAGTATTTTTTAAATGCGATGCAGAAAATGTAATAGCAAAAGCATATTGTAATTTGCATGGAAACTGGAAAAATAACTGACAGGAGTATAGAATGAGCATAAAAGGAACAGAAACGGAAAAGAATTTACTAAAAGCTTTTGCAGGAGAATCGCAGGCAAGAATGCGTTACGATTATTTTGCAAAGCAAGCAAAAAAAGAAGGTTTGGAACAAATTGCTGCGTTGTTTGAAGAAACTGCATTAAATGAAAAAGAGCATGCGAAAAGATTTTTTAAGTTTCTTGAAGGCGGACCAGCAGAAATTACAGCAACATATCCTGCAGGAATAATTGGTACAACAGCAGAAAATTTGAAAGCTTCTGCCGAAGGAGAAAATGAAGAATGGACAGAATTATACCCTGAATTTGCAGATATAGCGGAAAAAGAAGGATTTAAAGATGTTGCAGTTGCGTTCAGATTAATAGCAAAAGTTGAGAAAGCACACGAGGCTCGCTACAGAAAACTTTTGGAAAATCTGGAAGCAGGAAAAGTATTTGTCAAAGATGCAAAATGCGTTTGGAAATGCAGAAATTGCGGTTATTTGCACGAAGGAGAAGCAGCTCCCGGAAAATGCCCTGCCTGTCTGCACGACAAATCATACTTTGAATTAAAGGAAAATAACTACTAGTAATAAAAAAGCCTCCAAATTTGGAGGCTTTAGTTTTTACATTTATTACAATATTAAGCTTCAGTAACTTCTTCGGCACCGTGTGTAAGTGCTTTAAGTTTTTTAAGGAATAATATTACAAGTAATCCAAGTACAAGACTGTATACAAATATTCCTATAAATATTTCAAGTTCACCCGCTGTTTGAGCAAATTGTCCAATTAATCCGGCAAGTTTATTTCCAACACCTGTTGAAGCAAACAATACACCCATCATAATTGAACCATATCTGGCAGGGGCAAGTTTTGTTACAAATGAAAGTGAAACAGGAGAAAGTGATAATTCACCAATTACCTGCAAGAAATATGATGAAATAAGCCAGATTAACATTGCTTTCTGACCGTCAACAGCTTCAAGAGAAGCACCAACCATCATAATGAAACCACTACCTGTAATCATCATACCAATAGCCATTTTGAAAAGAGAAGAAGTTTCTTTTCCGGCTTTTCTTCTTTTATTCCAATAATTTGATACAAACATTCCCATAATTACAACAAATGCAGCAGGAACAAATTGGAATACCGAAGCAGGAATTTCCCATCCAAAGACAGATCTGTTTATTTTATCTGAGGTATAAAGATTTAATAAACCGCCAGCTTGTTCGTAAGCTGCCCAGAAAAATATAATTAATATACAAGCCAGAACAATTACAACAATTCTGTCTTTTTCAATTTTAGTTAATGGTTGGGCAGCAGTTTTTGTTTCTTCTTTTGCCTTTTTAACAAATTCCCCAATACCTTTAAGATATTTATGTCCCCACAAATAAATAGCTTGTCCGAAAAGCATTCCAAAACCGGCAAAAGCAAAACCATATTTGAAGTTTATTCCTTCACCTAAAATTCCGGCAACAATAGGAGCAATAGTTGCACCAACATTAATTCCTATGTAAAATATCATAAATCCGGTATCTCTTCTGTTGTCGCCCGGTTTGTATAACTGTCCTACCATAGTAGAAATATTTGGTTTTAATAAACCAACACCACAGATTATTAATCCAAGTCCGGCATAAAACGTATTAACATTATCTAATATTAATGTTAACTGGCCCGCAGCGATTAAAAGTCCGCCAATAAGCACAGATTTTTTCTGACCTAAAAATTTATCAGCTACAATACCGCCCGGAATTCCCATAAGGTAAACCATCATTGTGTACCAGCCGTACAAACCCAAAGCTTCGGCATTTGTCCAGCCAAAACCGGGATTTTCGGCAACAGTTTCAGCTGTTAAAAATAATACCAGTAAAGCTCTCATACCGTAGAAACTTACGCGTTCCCACATTTCGGTAAAAAAGAGAATAGGCAATCCTTTCGGATGATCTTTAAACATTAACTCCTCCTGAGTAAAAAAATGTAATTAACTAATTTTCGGAATAAATATAATGAAAAATATTGAACCTGTATCATACAAATTAAAAGTGTTTAAAAATTTTGAATTGCTTGACTAATATGAAATAAGGCTTTATCTTTGCAATATATTAGGATATTTATATTTTATATATAGAGATTAAAACTTGAGTCATGTTTAATTCATAAATTGGTTATTGATTAATCATGACATGTTCATATTTAAGATGACATCTGCAAAGGTGTCATCTTTTTTATTAATAAGCTGTTTATTCCGATGCTAAAATTCTTTAAGAAAAATAAAAAGAAAGAAAAAACAATTCAGTTGCTTGATATTAACGGAAATCCGATTGAACCGGGAGATGAAGTTGAAGCTCAACGTTATGAATTAGGTAAATCAAAATTAATTGTAGTTGAAGGGCAATTTCATTACGAATCTCTCGAAACAGGAAAAAAGGTTCACTGGGCAAAGATGATTGATGCTGTAACTCAAAGACAAAAAGTGAAAAAATCAGCAAATAAAGAATAAAGCCCTCATTTTAACAGAAAAAAGGCAATTTTTTCTTCCCAAAAATAGATCTCAAATTTTGCAGTAAATAATCGAAGATAACTAGTTATAAGGATCAAAGAAACAGAAATACCGGTTCTTATAAGTGTTTCTTTAGATTAAAATTACAGAAAACGCCCGGAAGGGAGGAAAAGTTGAAACCAAAAGTAAGTAGTACGCAATTTGGCACTATCATAATAAATGATCAGTGTTATGATTACGACATATATATAGATGCTTCCGGAAAGATTAATAAACGAATGAAAAAGCTCTCAAAAAAAATCCATGGTACAACCCATATTTTGTCACTTCCCGAGGCTGAACTAATTTATGAAGAGGGTGTTGAAAAGATTATAATCGGAAGTGGATATGAAGGAATTTTAACTCTTTCAGATGATGCAAAACGTTTCTTTGAAATGCACAATTGTAAAGTTGAAATTAATCCTACACCAGTTGCTGTGGATAACTGGAACAAAGAGATAAAAAAAAGTGTGGGTCTGTTTCAGATTACCTGCTAAAAGAAACCCCGGAAAACCGGGGTTGAAAATTTATCTGGATGTTGATCTGAACAATATATCTGTAGATTGCAGAATCTTGTTTTTTAATCTGTAATTATAATTCGGATTTCTTTTCAGAAAATCATTCACAATTTGTGTTGCTTCATTTGAATTATGATATTTGAAGGATGTATCAAGCCATCTTTTGGGAAAGAATATATCGCCTGTTTCCTGAATTTCCTCTACCAGTTCCAGAGTCTCTCTCAAATATTTAATAGAAGAATCTCTTCTTTTCGGATGATGTAAATAACCCAAAGCCTCTACAACCCAGGGTTCGTGTGATCTGCGGTTAACATCCTTTAAACTTGAAAATATATCATCACGTACTTTTTCTGTTTTTGAGACAAAAGGTATTATAAACAGATATTTATTTTTTATGTCGTTATTTGCGATCTCTTCCAATTGATCAGATAAAATTTTGTCAGTTAAAGGATGTTCTCTTACAGCCAATTCAAAAGAGAGATTAATTTTCTTTTTCTGACTCAAATTAAGATTATCAAACTTTAACTCATCGCACCAGAGTTTATACAAATTTTCCGTTGCCTGCTTACTAAACGCAAGATTTTTATAAGCACTGAAATAAATAGATTTTAAAGAAGGAGTTGTGTTACTTTTCAGAAGTTGAAGAAGTTCATTTTCAAGTTTTCCTGAAATATTTTCTCTGTCACTTTCATCTAAAAAATTCCAGAATAATGTTTTGAGCTGACCCAGCATCAAATTAAGATTTTGCTGATTTTTCTCTTCCTTAAAAGCTTTCAAAGAAAACTCAAGGTAAGTCAGCGGATCAATTTGCGAATCTAAAAGATTATCAAACAATGTAAGCCAGATTGTTCCGCGTAAAGCTTCATCTTTTAACAAAGAAACATTTTTAATCAGATAATTTTTTGAATCTGTATCCAGACTAAAATCACCATATTCCAATCCGCTTTCATTTACAATTACAAAATCTGGTTTTTCCAATCCGTTAAGTTGCGGAACAGAAATTTCTTTGTTGTTTAAATAAGTTTCAAATTTTTCGCTTTTCCCATTTTTTGAATAAAGTATGGAAAGAGGCTGTTTCCAAATTTTGTTTTCACCAGAAAAATCTGATTGTTTTATAACAAAATCGGAAATTTTATCGTCACTCAATTTGTATGAATAAGAAATTTCGGGTCTGCCCGGTTTATTAATCCACACGTCACTCCATTGATCAAGATTTTCATCTGTATATTTATTAAAGATGGAAATAAGATCTGTCCAGTCAGCATTTCCAAACTGAAATTTTTGAAGATATTCCCTAACGCCTGATTGAAACTTTTCTTTTCCTAAAATGTTTTCCAGCTGCTGCATTACAATTGGAGACTTTTTATAAATTATTGCGCCATATAAAGTGCCTGCAAATTTCAAGTTTTCAAGTTTCTGTTTTACCGGATTTGCTCCTTTTGTTCTGTCAACAGAATAAGCCCCTGGAAAATGCGCCATTAAAAAACGCAGTTTGTGATTAACATCCGGGAAAGTTGGATTTGCAATTTTTGCAGCCATAAAGTTTGCAAAGACTTCCTTTAACCAAACATCATCAAACCAGTCCATAGTAACATAATCGCCAAACCAGATATGAGCAGTTTCGTGAGAAATAAGACTTGCGCGAGTAAGAAGCTGAGTTGCAGTCGGGTTTTTATCTAAAAACAATTTTGAACTTCTATATAAAATTGCGCCCGGATGTTCCATTCCGCTATACTGGAATGAAGGAATTACAACAAAATCAAATTTTCCAAACGGGTATTTTATTTGAGTATAATCTTCCAGCCAGGAAAGTGCTTTTGCGTGAAGATCAAAAATTTCATCTGAATTGTTCTTAATTTTTTCCTGATCGGTTTCACGATGGAACATTCGCATTTTGTAACCGTAAATTTCTTTTTCTGCTATTTCAAATTTACCGGCTGCAAAAGAAAAAAGATAAGTGCTTAATAATTCAGTCTGAGCAAATTTATAATGCTTTTTGCTGCTTACAACTTTTTCAGTCAATGTTCTGCCATTTGAAACTGCTGACCAGCTTTCCGGTACAGTCAATTCAAGATTATACTTGGCTTTAAGATTTGGCTGATCAAAACAAGGGAAAGCAAAAGATGCGCGATCGGGAACAAAAAGAGTATATAGAAACTCTTTATTTCTGTTGAGTGAAGACTCACCGGCAATAAATTCTATAGTGATTTTATTCTTTCCCTTTATGAGATATTTTTCAGGAATCACAATATGTTTGTTAGTAAACTTAAAGTCGTTAGTGCTTACTGAAATCACATTTTTTTTATCAGTATTAAAATCGATAAGAAGAGGTTTTGATAAATCGTTTAAATTAAAACTTATCTCTACCTTTCCTGAAATTTTATCATTTAATTTTTCCGGTATTTCCAGATTAAGAGAATAGTTGATATCTGAAACAGAATTTTTTCTGAATTTTGCCAGTTTTTCTGAAACTCCGGTATCAAAATATGAATTTTTTTCCTGGGTACAGGAAACGAATAAAAAAGAGAAGAGAACAAAAATAGTTAAGATGAAGTTTTTCATTTTGACCTGTAAAATTTCTTATAATACAAATGTTAATTTAATCTATTTTCCAGAATTAGCAATAAAGGCAAAGAATTTCGAAAACCACTGATGTAATTTTAGAGAGAGTTAAACAAGGATTTATATGGATTATTTTGAACGTATTGAAAAGGTTATAAACTTTATTGAAGAAAATCTGCAGAAAAAAATTACTCTTGAAGAAGTAGCTTCGGAAGCCTGTTTTTCGAAATATCATTTTCACAGAATTTTTAATGCAATTGCCGGCGAAACATTGGGAGATTATGTAAGAAAAAGAAGATTAACCGTTGCTGCAAAAGAACTGCTTTTTTCCAATAAAAAAATTATTGAAGTTGCATTTGATTTACAGTTTGAGTCGCAGTCAACTTTTACAAGAGCCTTTAAAAATATGTTTAATTTAACTCCGGGCGAATACCGTAAAAAGGGAGAGCACCTTGTTTTTTCAGCGCGCGAACCTGTTAAATTAACTGAACTAAAAAGATTGCACAGAGGCTTTACAATGAAACCAGAATTAAAAGAAATTGAAGAATTTACCGTTGTCGGAATGGAAAAAACAGTTACACTAAAAACAAATTATTTAATTGTAGAATTGTGGGAGAAATTTAGCCAGCGTATCGACGAAATTAAGAACAGAATAGGAACCGAATATTTTGAAGTATGCAAACCTTTCGAAGAGGGTGAAAAAGAAAAGTTTACAGAAGATTCCGAATTTACTAAAGTTGCTTCGGTAAAAGTAAGTAAGGTAGAAGATCTGCCTGAAGGTATGACGGCGGTTACTGTTCCCGGCGGTAAATATGCAGTGTTTACTCATAAAGGTAAAAGTATGGAAATCAAAAGTACTTATGAATACATTTGGGGAAAATGGGTTCCAAGTACTGATCTGGAAGTGGATTTACGATATAGTTTTGAACTTTATGATGAAAGGTTTCTGGGACCTGAAAACCCTGATTCGGAAATGGAAATTTATATCCCGATAAAGTAAATTAAAGGATCGTTTTTACGATCCTTTTTTTGTTAGTTTAATTCGGAATAAAAAATCTGCTTTAAATTTTTTTACTGAAAAACTTTTTTTATATTCCCATCAACTTTAAAAAGCAATTGATTTAATATGAATGAACCGTTGATTAAAAATTGTCCGAATTGCAATGCTGAATTTGAATGTAAAGTAAATGATGTGGAAAATTGCCAATGTTACGGAGTTAACCTTAACGAAGAACAAAAAGAATTTATCAAGGAAAACTTTGGCGATTGCTTATGCAGAAAATGTTTGGAAGATATAAAAAATAATAATTTTGAAAGGAAGTAAAATGAAAAAAAGTTTTTTGGTTTTGTTTTCTCTTTTATTAGTTCTGGTTTCGTGTAAGACGGAAATCAAGAAATATTCAAACGGAAAAGAAGTACTTGAAGCAATGAACAAAAAATATGCAGGTAAGTGGTACAAAAACTTTACTTTTTCACAAGGTGTTGAGCAGTTTAAAAATGACTCACTTGTGAATAAAGAGATATGGCACGAAGCATATAAAGCTCCTTCAAAATTGATAATAAAATTCAGAAGCTACACAAGCGGAAACGGCTACATTTTTGAAGGTGATTCACTTCATATTTTTGCGCATCATACTCTTGCTGCAAGCAGGAGTCACGTAAACTTTTTACTTACACTTGGCTTTGATGTTTACAATCAGCCGCTGGAAACGACTTATAATACTTTGGGAAAAGTAAATTTTGATCTGGAAAAAGTTACTACTGCTGTTTTTAACGGAAAAGATATTTATGTAGTTGGTATAAATGATATACAGGAAAAAAGTAATCATTTTTATGTAGATGCCGAAAAACTTGTTTTTCTGAAAGCAGTTACATTTACAGCTCATAACAAAAGAGAAGTAGAATTTAAAAACTACAAAACCGTAGATGGAAATTATGTTGCAACAGAAGTTGATTTCTATACAAACGGTTCCTTGGAAATGACAGAAAAATATTACAATATGAATTTCCCTGAAGAGATTCCTGATTCACTTTTTGATAAAACAAAATTTATTGAAGCCAGATGGTAGTTTTGTTATAGACAAAAATTTTCAAACCTCATTTATAATCACCTTGATAATTAAATGAGGTTTTTTTTATTGTAGAGAGCTTAATTTTACCTTAATCTCAAAAGGAAGGAGCTGTATGGGAAAAATGGTAATTAAAAATGGTGAAAAAATTTTTATCAGGGAAATGGAAGTTGATGACGCTGAAAAATTTTTGAAGTATGTAAAAATAGTTGGCGACGAAACAAACAATCTCACTTTTTCTTCAGATGAAATGAACTTCACAATTGAAGAAGAAAAAAAGTTAATTGAAAATTTTAGAAAAAATGAAAATGAGTTAATTCTGAAAGCTGAAACAGAATCAGGAGAAATTGTTGCCGGATTAACTTTCAGTGCTTCGCCCAGAAAAAGAATGCGTCACGCAGGCGAATTTGGAATTTCGGTTCTTAAAAAATATTGGGGCTTTGGAATTGCAAAAGGAATGTTAAACTTTCTTGAAGAATGGGCAAGAAATACAAACATTATTTCAAAAATAAATCTGAGTGTTAAAGAAGATAATTTACGCGCAATTGAATTGTACGAAAAACTTGGTTACAGAAAAGAAGGATTGAAATCAAGAGCTTATAAAATAGATGAAAAATATTACGATGAAATTTTAATGGGAAAGGAATTATGAAAAAATTTTTGACGTCTGACAGACTTTATTTACGAATGCTTACAACAAAAGATTCAGAGTTAATATATAAACTTAACAGCGATCAGGAAGTAATGAAATATGTAAGAGAACCTGATACAAAAGAGAGCGCTAAGGCGAGTCTGGAAAAATACTTAAAATTTTATGATGGTAATGGCCTGGGTATTTGGGCCGCACATCAAATAGATGATGATGAGTTTATCGGTTTTTTTATTTTTCGTAAATATACCGGAACCGAAGATATTGAGATAGGGTACAGGATTCATAAAAAATATTGGGGAATGGGATATGCAACGGAAATGACAAAAGTACTTGTTGATTACGGTTTTGATGTACTTGAAATGAGAGAAATGTTCGCAGTTACCGATCCGGAAAATAAAGTTTCTGAAAAAGTTTTAAAGAAATGTTGTTTTAGAAATGCAGGCACTACAGAAAAATATTATGGTCAGAAATTAAATTATTTTAAGATTACCTGATCAGTTTGAAACAATCGAAAAAGTAAAACAATATAATTAATTTATAAGTTTCGAATTAGTAATTATATTAAAAAGCAAATGGAATTATAAAATATATATTTAGCAAATTAAACAGAAAGGGGGAGTGATGTATAAATATAAATCGTTAACAGATGTTTCATATCAGGAAATTCACGATGCATTTGCAAAAGCATTTGCAGATTATTATGCGCCTTTTGATTTAACATTGGAAGAGATGGCATTTATGATTGAACGCAGAGGCTATAATCCTGATATTTCCTTTGGTGCTTTTTATGAAGGTGAACTGGTTGGTTTTACTCTAAATTGTATGGGAGAATGGAAAAACATATTAACCGCCTATGATACAGGTACCGGTATTATAAAGGAACACAGAAAAAAAGGTTTGGCAAAACAGATTTTTATTGAATCTATGCCGGTTCTGAAAAAACATAATATCAATCAATATTTACTTGAAACAATTGATGAAAATGTTCCTGCAATTGAGTTATATAAAAAAATGGGATTTGCCACTTCCAGAGAATTTGATTTTTCAATTGTGAAGATTGAAGATGTAAATTTCAGTAAACCGGATGATTCATTTGAACTGGAAATAACAAAAAATATCGACTGGCAAAAGTTTAAAACATTTTGGAATGAAAATCCTTCCTGGCAAAACTCCGTTGAGGCAGTTACAAGAAAACAAAATTATTTTGTCTGCTGTGTAGCAAAACATAAAGATGAAATTGTCGGGTACGGATTAATCCAAAAATCAAATGGTGATGTTCCGCAACTTGCAGTTAAAAAAGAGTTTAGAAAAAAAGGCATTGGTTCTGCAATTTTAAAAGAATTATCTGTTCATACGGAAGCAGATGAATTCAGAATAATAAATTCAGTTCGCAAAGATGAAGAGACAAACGGGTTTTTCAAAAAAATCGGTATTGTTAAAAAAGGGGGACAATTAGAAATGACAATGGATTTGTAAAATGGTTAATAATATTATAGAAAAATTTTCAGAAGTAACAGAATTATGGTCACCTAAAATAGTTGCTGAAATAAATGATCAGTATGTTAAAATTGCCAAAATAAAAGGTGAGTTTGTCTGGCATAATCACGCACAGGAAGATGAATTCTTTTATGTGGTAAAAGGTGAAATGAAAATTTTGTTAAAGGACAAAGAAATTGTTTTGAAAGAAAATGAGTTTTACGTTGTTCCCAAAACAGTTGAACATTGTCCCTCAGCCGAAGAAGAGTGCTGGATAATGCTGGTTGAAAAAAAGGAAACACAACATACCGGCGAAGTTGTTACAGATAAAACAAAAAGTATCGACGAACAGTTATACTAATTTGTATTTAAACTATTCTTTTTGCAAAGCTTCATTCTTTTGGATGAAGTTTTGATATTTTTCGTAAGTCATTTTCAAATGATTAAACCCGCCAATGGCAAGTGAAAAACAGCCGTAACCAATATCTTCAAATTGGGCAATAGCCGACTCAGGCTGTGACGGATAAAAAATATCAAGATTAAACATAAATGTACCGAGTAGAAAAGAGAAAATGTAAAAAAAGGAATAATATATAAATGTAAAATTCATCCTTTTTTTACTGGAGAAATTTTTCTTTTCAGA
This sequence comes from Rhodothermaceae bacterium, assembly GCA_041725875.1. GTDB lineage: Bacteria > Bacteroidota > Ignavibacteria > Ignavibacteriales > Melioribacteraceae > JBGRQB01. The sequence continues at coordinate 13,612 of JBGRQB010000047.1, read as the reverse complement.
TTTTGAAAATTTATTCTGGTCTTTAAATCCCTCCAGACTCAAAGCCAATCCGAACATAAATATTCCAAACCCGATGTTGCTAATTACGTTTGGAGTTCTTTCAATTATTTCAGGAAGAGAAACAATACATCCCCAGGTAAATAAAACCGGACTCAAATAACTTAGATAATGTAATTTTTTGAAAATCATCTGCCCTCCAGATTGAATCAAAATTAAAATTGAGCTCAAAATAAATATTATATTTCATTAAATCAATTAAAGCAGAAAGAGTAAACCTTGCAATTGCATCTGCTTTATAAAAATAGTATTATGAGTCTGAAATACTATTTCAATTAGAGTTAATAATAATCATTTAATTAAGTAAAGGGAAAGTATGAAAGTCTTGAAAATTGTGGGCATAGCTCTGATAACTCTTGTTGCGGTATTTTTTATTCTTGCAGCCGTTGCTCCAAAAGAGTACAGAGTGGAAAGAACCGTATTAATTAATGCCCCGAAAGATGTAGTTTTTGACAATGTAAAGTATTGGAAAAATTGGGGAAAATGGTCTCCCTGGGGAGAAATGGATCCTCAAATGGTGATTACAGTAGAAGGCCCCGATGGAACCAAAGGCTCAAAATATGTTTGGGAAGGCACGCCTGAACTGACTGGCAAAGGAGAAATGATTAATAAAGGCGTAAAAGAACTCGAAGAAATATCTTATCGCCTTCGTTTTATTCTTCCTTGGGAAGGTGAGTCTGACGGCTATGTGCGTTTATCTGATAAAGAAGGTAAAGTAGAAGCAGCCTGGGGTTTTTACGGAGAATATCCTTATCCGGCTAACATAATGCTTCTTTTTATCAGTATGGAAGATATGATGAAAAAAGATTTTGACAGAGGTTTGGAACTTCTTAAAAATATAAGTGAAAAAGAAGCGGCAGAATTAAAAAATAATGACGCTCCAAGAGAAGACAGAAGGGAAAACTAAATAAAATATATTCCGGATCAAATTGGGAAAATTGATCCGGAAATTTTTCACGGGCCTTGTAAATCAGTCGGTTAAAAAATAAATAAAAAAACGGGGACAAAACCGGAAGTTCGGTCGTCTAACAATCGACGATATAAATTAACTTCTAATTGCGGGATTATATGGACAATTCAACTTTAATAATTACAAATGGCGATGGCGCAGTAGCTGCTATTAAGAATGCTGAAATAGAGGCCGATTTTTTACCCTGGAGAGATTTTTTACATGATGGTCCCGTAATATTGAAACCAGAAATTGAAGAAACTTCAAAAATAAGAGCTGAATTTATAACTCAATTTGGTTTTGGCAATGCTTCTGAAGTACAAAAAAAGTTTACCGAGCGCGATCAAAAACTTAAAGAAACAGAAAATTATGAAAACATAATTTTATGGTTTGAACACGATCTCTATGATCAGCTTCAGTTGCTACAGGTTTTAGACTGGATCGATAATAGTGAAATAAATTCCAACTTTTTCCTTATATGCGAAGACCAGTATATTGGAGAAAGCTCTGCTGATCTGCTTGCAAAAAATTACTCTGTAAAAGAGAAACTCAACAACAAAACAATTAAGCTTGGATCAGAATTATGGAAAACATTCTGCAGTAATGATCCTAAAGAAGTAGAAAAAATATTGGAACAGGATACAAGAAACCTTCCATTTATAAATGCTGCAATTAAACGTCTTCTGCAAGAATTTCCGGATGAATATAACGGACTTTCCAGAAGTGAAGCCCAGATACTTGAAATTGTTGAAGAAGAAGGAAAAACTCCGGGAGAAATTTTCAGAACATTTCTGGGAATGGAAAACCCTAAATATCATGGTGACTGGATAGTTTTCAGCTACATCCATAAAATGTGCAGTTCCGAACATCCTCTGCTAAAATACTCAAACGGCACAAAAAGTTTTCCAGCGGAAAACGAAGAAAAATTTCTGAAAGAGACTATTGAAATCACTCCAAAAGGAAAAGAAGTTTTACAAGGCAGAAAAAATAATTTGTCGGTAAACGGAATTGACAAATGGATTGGAGGAGTTCATCTTAACAGAAACAATGTTTGGGTAAGAAAAAAAGCAACCGGTAAACTCATAAAACTGATTATGTAATAAAACCCCTAATTCAAACTAAAATTGCAGGTTTTTGTTTCGAAAATAAAATTTTCCGTTTATTAGGTAATTGTTTTTTTACAATAAGTATTTATGGGTAAAAAATGAAAATTGGAATTATTGCTGCAATGGAAGAGGAATTGGAATTATTATTAAAAAACCTCGAAGATTGCAAAGAAATCCATTTTGGAAAATTTAAGTATTATACAGGGCAAATTAACAATGTGGAAGTGGCAATGCTTTTATGCGGTATCGGGAAGGTAAACGCAGCCGTTGGAGCAACTTTGTTAATTGATAAGCTGGAACCTGATTATCTTATTAATACCGGTGTTGCCGGTGGTTTTCCGGAAGAAGTGAAAATCGGGGATATTGTAATTTCCTCAGAAGTGCGTCATCACGATGCAGATGCAACCGCATTTGATTATGAATTTGGACAAATACCCAGAATGCCCGCTGCTTTTGAAGCTGATAAAGAATTAGTGGAATATGCTGGCAAGGTTGATTTGCAAAATGATAAGATAAAAGTTTTTCAGGGACCCATTTTATCAGGCGACTCATTCATTCATCACCCGGAGCAAATTGATACAATAATTGAAAGATTTCCAAATATTATGGCTGCTGAAATGGAGGGAGCGGCAATTGCTCAAACAAGTTATCTTTTTAACATTCCTTTTGTGTTAATCAGGTCAATTTCCGATAAGGTAAAAGAATTGGGAAGTACAGATATTTATAAAAAATTTATGGAAAAAGCAGCTGTAAATTCTGTAAAATTAGTATTGGAATTAATAAATAAATTGAAAGAGAAACATTAATGGAAAGAATTGCAAGTTTTACCATCGACCATACAAAATTAAATCGTGGAATTTTTGTTTCACGAAAAGATAATATAGGAAAAGAAACTGTAACTACATTCGATCTCAGAATGAAAAAACCGAATAAAGAACCGGTTTTGGATGTACCGGCAATTCATACAATTGAACATATTGGTGCAACTTTTCTGAGAAATCACGAAAAATATGATGCGGAAACAATTTATTTTGGTCCGATGGGATGCAGAACAGGTTTTTATCTTTTGCTTAAAAATGATCTAAAATCAAACGATGTGGTTCCAATTGTAAAGGAACTATTTGAGTTTGTTTCAAATTATAACGGAGATATTCCCGGAGCAACACCTGTTGAATGCGGAAATTATCTTTCTATGGATCTGCCGATGGCAAAGCTTGAAGCGGAAAAATATCTGAAAGAAACATTGGAAAATATTAAAGAAGAAAATCTGGTTTATCCACAATAACTATGACAAAAAGAAAATATTCCGTAATTGTGTTTGATTTGGGAAATGTTCTAATTCCGTTTGATTACAGCAGAATGACTGACAGTCTGGATTCTGTTAAACCGGGATTAGGTGACAGATTTTATAAAAGATATAAAGAGAATTATCACGTTCACAGAAATTTTGAAACCTGGGAATTATCAAATGACCAGTTTCTTGATATAATGACAGAATGGTGTGAAGGTCTGGTTGATCGTGAATATTTTTGTGAAATTTATTCAGATCTGTTTACAGAAAATAAAGATGTTTCTGCATTGCTGCCCAAATTAAAAGAAAATTATACACTTGTGCTTCTTTCAAATACCAACGATATCCATAAAAGATATGGCTGGGAAAAGTATGAGTTTCTGAAACATTTTGATAAACTGGTGTTATCTCACGAAGCAGGAGCCGTAAAACCTGAAGAGAAGATTTATCGTGAAGTTGAAAAATTCACCCAAAAACCTTCTGATGAACATATTTTTATTGATGATATAAGGGAATATGGATTGGGAGCCGAAAAACTTGGCTGGGACTCGATTCATTTTACCGGGTATCAAAATTTAATTGAAGAATTTGCAAAAAGAGAAATTTTGTTTTAATAAAAAGCCCCGAACTTCGGGGCCTTTATTTATTCTTCAATCCATTTTTTCCATTCATCCGGCTCATAACCAATTGTAGATTTATTTCCGTTTCTTACAATCGGCATTTTAAATAATAATCCGTCAGAAAGTAATTCCTCTTCAACATCGTGCATAATGTACGCAAGATTACGTTTTTTATACTGTTTACCTTCTTTATCAATTAAGTCATCAACATCAAAACAACGTTTGATATTTTCCAATTCACCTTTACTCACACCTTTTTCGCTAAGGTCTCTATATTGAAATTTTATGCCGCGTTCTTTGAAAAAACGCTCAGCCTTTTTTGAATCGCTGCTTTTTTTTGTTCCAAATATCTGAATATTCATAAGATTAAAATCTGTCTGTTTTGTGAAAATTTATCTGGTAATAATAAAGCTTTAATTATTAAAACTGAACAATTTTTACCACTTTTTTTTCCAAAATTCGGGAAACAGCAAAAGGAGAACTCCCCATATTTCCAATCGACCCACGAGCATACAAAACGACAAAATTATTTTTGTAAATGAGGAAAAATGAGCAAAATTATCGTAAGGACCCACGTCACCTATTCCCGGACCCACATTTCCAAGTGTTGCGGCAACGGCGCTGAATGAAGTTGAAGGGGAGTTGCCGAGCATTGTAATAAGTAATCCGCTAAGTACAAAAACGATTATGTAGAAAAAGAAAAAGCTTTGCAGACGCTGAATTTTGCATTCGTCAATAGTTTTTCTTCCGATTTTTAATCTTGTTACAGCAGAAGGGTGAGTTAGCTTTATAAATCTGTTTTTAAAATTTCTGAACAAAACCTCATATCTGGAAATTTTTATAGAACCACTTGTAGAAGCGGACATTCCGCCAATAAACATTATTGCTATCAGCAAAAATTGCGATAAATCAGGCCAAAATTCAAAGTTTTCAGAAGCAAAACCGGTTGTTGTAATTATTGATACAACCTGAAAAAATGCCGCTCTGTAAGCTGAAAAGAAGTCCAAGTTAAGTTTTGTTTCCATTGATAGGTTTATTGCAATTATTGTGGTTACTGTAAAAATTACCAGCATAAAAATTATAAATGCTTTGCTTTGCAGATATTTCCTGAAATTTCCTTTAAAAGCATAATAATGAAGTATAAAACTTGTTGCACCGGCAATCATAAAAAATGATAAAACCAGTTCAATGTAAAGATTATCAAAATAGCCTACGCTCAGATTTTTAGTTGAAAATCCTCCGCCTGCAATACTTGCAAAAGAATGTGTTATTGCGTCAAAAGGGGACATTACCGGAAGGAGAAAGATAATTTCGAGCAGGGTGAGAGCAACATATATTTTCCAGTAGGTTTTGGCCACATCTGAAATTCTGGGCAGAAGTTTTTCCTCTTCAGGAGAAATAGGAGCTTCTGCTTCAAACAGAAAAGCTTTTCCTTTCATTGTAGGAAATATTGCCAAAACCAGTACAATAATTCCCATTCCGCCAAGCCAGTGAGTCTCGGCACGCCAAAAAAGAATGCTTTTGGGCAGAATTTCTATATCTGCAAGAACTGTTGAGCCGGTTGCGGTAAAACCTGATAACGATTCAAAAAAAGCATCCATATAGGAGTTAAATCCAGCTGTAAGTTTAAATGGTATTGCGCCAATTAATGAAGCAACTACCCAAACCAGAAAAACTATTAAAATAGATTCTTTAAACCGCAAATTTGCTTCTTTTCGCGGTTTTATAAAGGAAAATGTGCCTGCTAGGAGACAAATAAAAATAGGAATAAGAAAATATACGTGTGAGTTTTCATTGTAATAAAAAGAGAGTATCAATGGGGGAATCATTGATAAACCCAGCAGACCCACAACTCGTGAGATAAAATTTATAATTAAAGAATAATTCATTTTGATTTACCTGGTAATGTTCTTACTTAATTTGTAAATACACAACATGTAAAATGAGTATGCATTAAAATTTTGCACAATTCATTTTAGAAATTTTTAAAATAATGGATTTTGAGCAGGTATCTGGTGAAAATACCTTTATTTAGCTCAATGCAGGTAAATCGGAAATATCGGTATGAAGATGTGTTGCCAGAAACGATTTGAATAATATTTTTGATTTAAATGTTCTGGGATTCTGAATAAGAAATTTTTTCGATTTTAAGCTCAATATTTTATCAAATGATTTTTTAGTGGATGATAAAATAGGGTCGTTTATGTTAAAATCGAATTTTGTTTTACTTTTTTCACAATAAACAGATTCGGAATCCAAATCGATTTGCGAAAATTCAACATCACATTTTAGAATTATTGTTCTGTCAAATTCCGGGTAGACGGATAAAATACTTGTGAGAAAGATAGTGACAAGTAAGGCGCTTTTTATGAAACGGAAAATATATTTTCCGGAATTGCTATTTGAAAAAGTATGTAACATCATCATCTGGTAACTAAATTTTAACACTACTAATTTAAGCAAAAAAGAGTGTTTGTTTAAATATATTTAACTCTCTTTGGCGGGGAAAATAAAAATGGGCTGCCTGCAAAATTGCAAGTCAGCCCGGGTGGTTATAGCAAACTTTTATGAATTATCTAATAAGCCAGCGAGTAATTGAATTAACTGCCCCGTCAATTAACCCTTCATTTTCAACCGTTTCATCATCTATTTTCAACACATTTTCGAATCCGACTAACACGAAATAACTTGCCTTATCAAAAAAGTTATTTACCGTGTGATAAAACTCAAGAGCCTGGTGCATGTCAATCGTTGAGTTTATCACACCCTGATTAATTACAAATTTCCAGAGAACAACACGTGTTAGTACCAGAGCATAAATTACTTCGCTGGCTTTTAAACCTTCGTGAGCTCTTTCGCTACCAAGCTTTATAAAATGCTCGGCACTTTTTTTATCAGTAAGATCTTTGGTAAGCAGCCATTCTCCGAGTCGTTGATAAATATCAAAAACTCTTTTTTCCAATAACTGATTATTCATATTGTGGTAACCGGGCGTAGAGGGATTTTTACCAACTTCTTCAATCCATTTTGCAGTTAAATCTTCGGCGTGGTTTTCAACGAGTCTGATAAACTTTTCGTACAACATAGCGAACCTCACTCACTATTTTGCAGATAATTAATTTTTCTCCAATATAAAGGTTTTTACAGAGTTTGTATCTCTTCCGGAATTATCATCTTTAACGTAGAACAATAAAAAATAATTACCTGGTGAAAAATTAGAATCTATTTCTGCCTGAACTTCAATTGTTGCGTCCAGCGATTCTTCTTTATTTTTATCTACTATCGAACCAAAGTCGAATTCTTTTAAGGTATCTTGTTCCGGAGTTACCAGATCTATTTTGTACGATAAATTTGTGTTAAACAGGTCATTTTTTTCTTCCTGCACAAAACCTTTTACATTTATTGAGGCATTTAATTCCCAGCCGTTATCAAGTTCAAAAGCAAAGGCTTCGGGGGAGAATAATTCCAAAGGAGGCTGTTCCGAGCAGGAAAGCAGTAGGATGGTAAGTAAAAAAGGGAAGAATTTTTTCATATTTGCCTCCGGGATAAAAAATTCCCCCGACAAGCGGGGGAAAATATATTAGTTGTTTTTCTTGAAGTCTTCCATAAACTGAACAAATTTTTCAACGCCTTCTTTAGGGAACGCATTGTAAACAGAAGTTCTTAAACCGCCAACTGATCTGTGGCCTTTAAGACTGATAAATCCTGCTTCGCCAGCTTCAGCAACAAATTTCTTTTCAAGATCTTCGTTATTCATTGTAAAGCAGATATTCATTAATGAACGGTCTTCTTTTTCTGCGTGACCTTTATAATAGCCGTCGCTGTTATCAATTGTATTATAAATAAGGTTGGCTTTATCAAGATTTCTCTGATACATTACATCTAAACCGCCCATATTTAATAACCATTTGAACACAAGACCAATCATATAAACAGAGTAAGTTGCAGGAGTGTTATACATTGAATCTTTTTCAACGTGAACTTTGTAGTTTAAGTAAGTGTGAAGATCGCTTGAACTTCTTTCAAGCATATCTTTGCGAACTATAACAAGAGAAGCACCTGCAGGACCTAAGTTTTTCTGAGCTCCGGCATAAATTAATGCATATTTGTTAACATCAATTTTTTTGTGAAGCATATCTGAAGAAGTATCGCAAACTAAAGGAACATCACCAACTACAGGCTCAGTTTTGAACTGAGTTCCGTAAAGAGTGTTATTTGAAGTATAGTGAACATAAGATGCGCCAGGAGTAAGTTTAAATTCATCCTGTTTTGGAATTCTGTTAAAGTTAGTTTCTTTTGAAGAAGCGGAAATGTTAACTTCGCCAACTCTTTTAGCTTCTTTAACAGCTTTTTCAGACCATCCGCCGGTAACGATATAATCTGCTTTGTTTACAGGAGGCATTAAGTTTAATGCAACCATTGAAAATTGTAATGTAGCTCCGCCCTGTAAGAAAAGGATTTCGTAATCGTCACTGATATTTAATAATTTTCTTAAATCGCTCTGAGCAGTTGTAAAGATTTCATCGTAAGTTTTAGAACGATGACTCATTTCCATTACATTTAAACCGTTTCCTTTGTAAGAAAGAAAATCTTCCTGAGCTTCGCGTAATACTTCTTCCGGTAATGCACCGGGACCAGCACTGAAATTATAAACTCTGTTTGTCATAGCTTTTTCCTGTCTAAAATAGATTTATTTAATTAATTAAATTTCGTGTACTGCAAGACCATCTCTTAACTTTGGTTCGAACCAAGTAGATTTAGGCGGCATAATTTCACCGGCATCTGAAATGTTCATTAAATCATCAACATCTACAGCATACATAGAGAACGCAACTTTAGCCTTTCCGCTGTCTACTAATTTTTCAAGTTCGCCTGTACCTCTGATACCACCAACAAAGTTAATGTTTTCATCAGTTCTAGGATCGCCAATACCCAATACCGGAGACAGTAAGAAATCCTGAAGAATGGAAACGTCTAAGTTTTCACCAATAGTTTCGCCTGGTTTTACATTTTCAGTTGGGTTTAATGTATACCATTTTTTATCAAGATACATTTGGAATTCTTTTCTGCCTGCAGGATCTTTAATTCCGCTTTCTTCAACAGAGAAGTTTTCCTGAATTTTTGTTAAAAATTCTTCATTTGATAATCCGTTCATAGTGTAAACTATTCTGTTGTAAGGAAGAATTTTTAATTGTTCGCCCGGGAACAATACAGCCATAAAGAAGTTGTATTCTTCTGAACCGTTGTGGTTAGAGTTGGTTTCTTTTTTTGCAGCTCTTGAGCGACTTGCACTTGCAGCTCTGTGGTGACCATCTGCAATATATAATTTTTCAGTTTTTGCAACACCGTCAATTATTATCTGGTTATATTCTTCAGGCATTACCCATAATGTATGAGTAACATTATCAGGAGTTGTAAAATCGTATTCCGGCTTGCTTTCAGCCATAGTTTTATTAACAACTTCATTAATTGCATCAACACCGCGGTAAGTTAAAAATACAGCGCCGGTTTGAGCTTCAGTTGTTACTATATGGTTGGTTCTGTCATCTTCTTTTACTTTTCTTGTTTTTTCGTGCTTCATGATTATATCGTTATCATAATCATCTGCAGCAAAAGTTGCAGCTATACCAACCTGCTCAGTATCACCCATTACAAGTTTGTAAACATAAAATCTTGGAGTTTCATCCTGAACCATTGGAGCTTCTTCTTTTAATCTTACATAGTTAGCTCTGGCTTTTTCATAAACTGATTTATCATAAGCGTTTGTTTCATCAGGTAATTCTACTTCTGAACGTGTAACTCTTAGAAAGTTTATTGGATTGTCTTTTACTAAATCTGAAGATTCTGCTCTGTTAACTACGTCATAGGGAACGCTTGCAACCAAATGACATACTTTTGCATCTGGTCTGACCGCTTTGAAAGGTCTAATTATTGCCATTTTATTTCCTCACTCAAATTATAATATAGAATAACCGAAATTTATTCAATCTGTTAAATATAACTCTAAAAGTGATGATTTTAAATAGTTGAGGAAGAAATTTATAAAAAAAGAAGTGTATATCGATAAAAAATTCTTGATATGGGGGGGGGGGTTTTAAAAAGAATACTTCAGAAATTTCTTTCTGAAGTATTAACAGCTTGTAAATTTTATGGGTTATTTTTCAGATTCCTGAATGGTAAGTCCGAGTTTTTTACAAATGTCACCAAGATTTTTTAGTTCATCATTTGTAAGAACAGACATCATTTCCGTGATATATTCTGCTTGTTTCGGGAATACTTTATCAAAAACTTTTTTACCATCTTTGGTTAATTTTACAATTAATGATCTGCGGTCATCTTTGTTATTTACTCTTTCAATGTAATTAGATTTTTCAAGGTTATCTAATACCAGAGTCATATTACCACCACTAACCAACATTTTTTCACAAAGTTCACCAACTTTTAGTGGACCAAGATGACCGAGTGCTTCAATTACCAGAAATTGAGGTTGAGTAATCTTATGTACTCTTAATGCATCAATAGATTTTCTATTGATAGTTGAAAATGCTCTGGCTAATTTAATCCAGGTGTTCAGAGATTGTTCGGTTTTTTTTGCGGAGACTTTTTTTGCATTCATAGTTATATCTGTTTTTTTTGTGATTTGAAAGTGGTTGTTTAATTTAGTTCTTATTATCGTAAACTTTAGTTAAGTATTTACTATTTTATTTAATTTTTTGTGCAATTATTCAAATTCAAAAAAGAATCAGATCGGTTCTTTTCATATTAAAACATTTTTTGTTTAAGATCAACATATAAATAGTCGGAATTAAAAATAACTTTTTTAGTTTTAAAAATTATTTAATAACTTGTCGGGGCAAGGTAAAAAAGAAAGTAGAATGATTTGACAAATAGATATTTACATAAATTAACCGGTGTGGTTTTAATACTTACCGGTGTTATGCTTTTTTTCTTTGCCGGAGAGTCTGCCGGTAAAGTCTTAACTTCAATATGGTTTCATCTTTTGCTAATATTTTATTGCATTACGCAATATTATTTTGCATCTGTAAAGAAAAATCATATCAAGATTTATTTATCGGTTTTCTTTTTCTTAATCGGAGTAGTTCTTTTTTCCACAAACAACTTTGAGATTTTGAAATTAGATAAATTGTTAATTTTATCTTCCTACATTATTCCCGGAATCAGTTTTCTTTTTTTGTTTACAAGTGATACAAAAGAAAAAATATTTTTGTATTTAACTTCGGGGTGGATAGTTTTAGGGGGAATAGTATTTTATTTTCTGCCCGATTATATACTGCTGTTGTTAATTACAAATGTGATAAGTGTATTTTTAACAACCTTGCCTTTGCTTGCAATATCTATCGGAATATTAAATCTGCTAAAGAAATAAATCTATTTCGAAAACCCGCCTGATAAAATTGTTTTTCCTTCCGGCATATCAGGGTTTGGTTTTTTCTCTGTAGTAATTTTAAACATATCAATCTCTGCTTTACTTATTGCAGGTAGCTCAGAAATATTTATATAGTTGGTATGCTTTTGAGGAATAAAAGAAATAACAGGATATGAGCGTCCGCGACTTACAAGCCAAAGCTGATACATTTCACCTGGAACAAGTTCAGGCAAATTGTTGATCATTAATAATCCCAGAGTTTTATCAAAACTGATAAATAACTTCCCTGAGTAATTTCCAAACGGATCACTATTTTCAAAGTTAACAACAGCTACGTCATTATAACTGAAGAAGTTAAGCAGTTTTTTTTGTTCATCCATAAAGTTTTTAGCTTCGGCAGCTTCTGCCTGAGTTTCTTTCAGCAAAAGATTTATATCTGAAATCTCTTTTTTTGTATCTGCAAAAGTGCTGTAGGAATAGTAAACTGAAAATGATATTAAAATCAGCGCAGCAATTGATGCAAAAAATCCAAATCTGCTTCTTGCTGCTGTTTTAGATTTTGTTTCCACATCTTCTGTGTAGTAAGCAGCTTTTCGTTTTTCATCCCGCGGTTTCGATTTTTCCTGTTTGGACTGAGTTTGCGGCTCTGTTTTTTCAGGTTTCTTTTCCGCTTTTTCTTTTATAGGTTTTTCCTCAACAGGAGGAACTTCAGTTTTTTCTTCAGGTTCAGCAGGAGGTTCAAATTTAGTTTCCGGACGAGCATAAACCGTTTTTTTCATATCAGTAAAATCACGGTCGATGGTATCTCGTTCAGCTTTTATTTTTGCTTTTATTTCTCCTTTCAGACTAATAAGTTTTTTTGCCACACCCGTTTTTAATGCAGCCGGCGGTTGCTCAAGATCTTGCGAAATAGATAGTAACGCCATTACATTTTGCAATTCGCCAAGTTCGCTGTGAGGTAAATCGCCATCACCGGTAAGAAACTCTTTAAAGTTGATAAAATTATCAACATCGAGGCAGCCTGCTGCATAAGCACTTATCATTTCGTGTGTTTGTTTATCAGCCATTAACTTTTACTCTCCTCCCAGAAGATTTTCTTTCAGGTTTTGTAAGGCAGTTGTAATTTTTGAGCGGACTGTCTCAACCGGAATGTTTAACTGTCCGGAAATTTCTTCAATATTTCTTCCTTCAAAATATGCCAGTTCTATTACATATTTTTGTGCGTCGGTTAAATTATCAAACGCCCACTTGATTTGAGGCTTTATATTTTTTGCCGTTTTTATATCAAGCGAATCAATCTGGTTTGAGAGACAGGGAATAATAAAATAATCTTCATAAGTATCGTCATATTCCGCAAGTTCATCTGAACGAGATCGTTTTATGAAATCCACGGCTTTATTTCTGGCAAGAGTTACAAGCCAGGTAAAAGCACTATCTTTTTCTGCATCAAAACGATCAGATTTTTTCCACAGAATTGAAAAAATTTCTATCAGAACATTTTCAGCTGCATCGTCATCTTTTACAACCTTTTTTACAAGAGTAAAAAAGAGTGCTGAATACCGTTCGTAAATCTCTTCAAGTGCCCGGGAATCGAACCGACTTATCAATTTTATTAATTCAGTATCCGATAATTTTTTATGCTTACTCAAACCAGACTCGTTATTTTTTCTAATGAAGTATTTAAAAGTAATTTAATAGAGTATAAAAATCAATTTGCCAAAACACAAGCAATTAATTTAAGATAGTAATTTTGAACCATCGAACGATTTTGTGAAATTTTTTACCTGATTTACAGCAAAAAATGCCCGAATATTAAAATACCAGAATTAATAATACATTTTTATTTATCGACTGCAGTGATTAACTTTGTACGTTTAAAAATAAGTTTAATTAGATCAGGGAATTTATAAATGACTTCACAGGAAATACGAAAGCAGTTTCTGGAATTTTTCAAAAGTAAAAATCATAAAATTGTACCGAGTGCGCCGGTTGTTCCGTTTGACGACCCTACCTTATTATTTATTAATGCGGGAATGAATCAGTTTAAAGATGTCTTTTTAGGCAAAGGAACCAGAGATTATACACGCGCAACCGATACACAGAAATGTATTCGTGTTAGTGGTAAACATAATGATCTTGAAGAAGTTGGTCACGATACTTATCACCATACTTTATTTGAGATGCTGGGTAACTGGTCTTTTG
>JBGRQB010000046.1:0-25372 GCA_041725875.1 Rhodothermaceae bacterium | reverse complement strand
AGCTGCTACTTTCTCTTATGTTGAAGGAGGGGGAGGACACGCGCTTCCGTCAATCGGTAATCTCCATATATTGATTGTTTTTGCTGAATTTCCTGATGATAATTACCAGCCATCTAATTCAAGATGGATAAAAGGACAGGCACCGGCAAATATGAACGGCTGGATTGATCAAACCTGGTCAGCTTCTCCTACACAGGGATCACTTACTCACTATTTTAATGAAATGTCCGACAACAGGTTTCACGTAACAGGAGATGTTGTTCATACTATGGCTCCACATACAAGAGAATGGTATGTTGCAAATATTCCGTCTTTAAGAAGTCGAAGATTTGAAATCCAAAAAGATATAATCGAAAATTTGGATGCAACTATTAATTTTGCAGATTATGATAATTGTGATGTTAACGGTTTTTATAATATTGATCAGAACAGTAATGATAATATTGTTGATATGATCATATTTGTATGGAGAAATATTACAAATGATTCCTCTAGTCCAAATTACAAAAGTGAGTTGAATTTTACTCATAATTTTGGAGATCTCGGAAACTGGGCCGGCAGCATAATGGTTGATAACGGGGCAACAAAAATCAATACAGGCTGGGGAATGCGCGGAAATGAGCCGGGTGGTTCAGGAGTAACTGTAAACGGATATCTGGATCAGGATCCTTTTAAAATGGCTATACATGAGTTTGCCCACTATTTATTAGGGCATAATGATATGCATAATGGTTTTGGCTGGTGGGGAATGCTTTCTGACTGGGGGACAAAAACTTATGTTGCAAATTCATTTGAAAGACAACAGTTAGGATGGTTTGGAGCTAATGATCTGGTTACAATTGATGCCAGCGGTTCAAATGTTCAGACTATAACACAAAACCTTTCAGATTATGTTACAACTAATAAAGCAGTTAAAGTTATAGTTAACAGTTCTACAAAAGAATATTTTTATCTTGAAAATCATCAACAGTTGTCTTATTGGGAAACACATACACCTTTTTCATCAAACCCGAATGTTACTGACGGTCAGGTAGAACCCGGACTTTACGTGATAAGACAAAATGGTTTAACCTGTAGAAATTTAGGTGGTGGAGGTACTGCTAAAAGACAATGTATCCCTGCAGATGGAAGATGGGATTGGGTTGTTAATCAATCAGCTCCAAATCCCTGGGGAGCAGGATACCTGCCTGTTTATAAAAAGTTAGATGCAGATAAAACCAACGGATATCATGACCTGCAAAGAGTGCCTCACAACTTCCCGGGATTAGCTTCGCCCCAGGCAATACATTTGTTAGAATTGTATGGAAATCCTCATCAACACATTCCGCATAATGGAGATGGAAACGATGCTTTTAAAATGGGTTATAACCAGACTTTTACAAAGTGGTCAAATCCAAATAATCAGAGACAAAGCGGAGCGGTTTCAAATTTCGGGTTCCATATTAATTCAAAATCAGGCACAAATTATAATTTGACTATCTATGTAAATAATGAAATAGATGCTGCTCCTTCAAAACCGTTAAATTTAAAAGCAATAAGTTCAACAGATAATCATCCGAAAATTTCCTGGACGTTAAATGATGAAACTGACATAACCAGATATGAAATATACCGCGAGGTTGATAATTCTGGAGATTGGTTTAAAATTGGGCAGGTTGCAAGTAATGTTAATGTATATTCAGATTTAAGTGCTGAATTTACTAAACCTATATGGGCAAATAAACTAAAATATGCTGTTAAGGCGGTTGATGGCTCCAACAAAAAATCTGTTAAAAGTGATTATGTTTCAATAAGAGCAAAAGTAGAGCACATGCCTTATTCTATGCAGAATGAAAAAATAGTGATGAGTTCTGACAATAAACCAGAAAATGACATTTCATCTTATCCGAATCCATTTAATCCTTCAACAAAAATCAGTTACTCATTAAAGAAAAAGACAAACGTAAAAATAGTAGTTTATAATGTTTTAGGCCAAATCGTTGATACATTAGAAAATGGAATAAAAGATCAGGGAAAACATATTGTTTTATTTGACGGAAGCAGGCTTTCCAGTGGAGTATATTACTGCTCAATTCAATCAGAGGAGTATAGTAAAACTATAAAATTAATTTTGAATAAATAAAAAAAAGCCGATTGTTATAATCGGCTTTTTTATTACTTACATTTTGAATTCTTTTATAATCTTTTGGATTTCCTGTTCTGTAATTCCCTTGCCGTAACTTCCGCCTGTTTTTGATGCAGCGGGTGTTTCAGTTACAGGTACAACAGGTTGTTTCTTCTGAATTGAAGGCGAGTTTGGGTTTATAGGATTACCGGCTCTTGCAAGTAATCTTTCTTCAATTTGTTTCAAATAATCGTGCTGTGAATCAAAACTTTGTGAAGAAACAGTATCCATTGAGTTAATTGCATTTCCGGGATTAATCTGATTTATTTCAAACGCTAATGTTTTGATATTCATCAAATGATAAGCTGTTACATTTTCAGAAACAATTGAACCGGCCCAGGTTCCGACACCAATAGTTAATGAAGGATTCATTCCTGTTGTAAAACCAACAGCTCCCAATGAGCTCGGAGTATTAACAACTATTCTGAATGCAGGTTTTTCAAATGCAAACTTCATTATAATTTCTTTATCGTTACTGTGAATTGCTAATGTGTGTCCAACACCGCCAAATTCAAGTAATTCTATACATTTATGACATCCTTCTAGCCAGCCGTCAACTTCGTAAAAAGCAAGCATCGGAGAAAGTTTTTCCATTGAAAGAGGTTCGTCGTTACCAACGCCTGTACAATCAGCGGCAAGGACTTTTGTATCAGCAGGAACTTTTATTCCGGCATACTCTGCAATCCAGGTAGCTGGTTTACCAACTATCTCAGCGTTTAATTTTCCACCTTTTGTAACAGTTGATTCAAGTTTTCTTTTTTCATCAGGCGTACAGAAATAAACACCATTTGCTTTAGCTTCTTCTCTTACTTTTTCAACAAGCGGACGATCAACAATCATTGCCTGTTCGGAAGAACACAAAGTACCATTATCAAAAGTAGTTCCGTAAACTATATCTTTAACAGCTTTTTTGTAATCAGCTGATCTTTCAATAAATGAAGGAACATTTCCTGCACCAACACCGTAAGCAGGTGTACCGGCACTGTAAGCTGCTTTAACCATTGCGTTACTTCCGGTAGCAAGAATAACACTGATATTGTCATCTTTCATTAATGCTTCGGTTCCTTCCAAAGTAGGGATTGTCATACAATGGATAAGATTTTTAGGAGCACCGGCCTTTTCAGCAGCTTCACGTACAATGTTTAATGCTTCCTGAGTAGATTCCAAAGCTTTTGGGTGAGGACTGGCAACCAAAGCGTTTCTGCATTTAAGAGAAATAATTGCCTTAAACATAGCTGTTGAAGTAGGATTTGTTGAAGGAACTATTGCAGCAACAACTCCCATAGGTTCGGCAATTTTAAGTAATTTTCCGTTGTTTTGAGAATCGACAACACCAACTGTTTTAAGATCTTTGATAGATTCCCAAACGTGACTTGTAGCAAAAATATTTTTTGTTTTTTTATCTTCAGGCTTACCAAATCCGGTTTCTTCGTGAGCCATTTTACCCAAACGCTCTGCTTCTCTCATTCCGGCATCAACCATAGCTTTAACTATTTTGTCCACCTGCGCCTGATTAAAATGTTTGAATTCCTTCTGAGCTTCTTTGGCTAATCTGGCCATATCTCTGGCTTGCTGCCTTGATTGTATATCTTTATCTAATGCCATTACTTCCTCATTCTTTTTAAGTACCAAAATATAAAAATAGGAGATGTAAACATCAATGAATAAGGGAGAATAAATGATAATTATTAGAGGATAAATAGTTAATAAAAAAGCGGATTTATGATCCGCTTTTGAAGATTTATTATCAATAGTAATTTACTGAGTTATAATTTCTTTCAGTTTTGAGTAGCCGTTTTTGCTTACGGGCAGACGAGTATCATTTTTGAGTATAACTTTATGACTCTCTTTTTCAAATAATTCTATTTGCTTCATAAAATTAATGTTCAAAATATATGATCTGTGGATTCTTACAAAACTTTCAGCAGGAAGGTGAGTTTCAAAATATTTCATAGTTTTCTGTTTCAGAAATTTACCTTCGGTTGTGTGAATCATCACATAATCATCCTGTGCTTCCAGATAGTTAACATTTTCTACCGGAATTATGTTGATTTTTTGCCCCTTCTTAACAACAATTCTGCTTAAAGTTTCTGTCTCATTGTAATTGTGCTCCACAAGCTTTGCAACGTTTTCGTTAAATCTTTCTTTGTTTTTCAGAGCAGCAAATGCTTTTTCCATTGCTTCATTAAATCTCTGCGGATTAAACGGTTTGAGAATATAATCTGTGGCATTAACCTCAAATGCTTTAAGTGCATATTGATCGTAAGCAGTTGAAAAAATAATTACGGGCGGATCTTCAAGCAATTCTAGCATTTCAAATCCGTTAATCTTTGGCATTTGGATATCAAGAAAAACAATATCCGGTTTTGCTTCATTTATCATTTTTAATGCTTCAAATCCGTTACTGCATTCTCCGGCAAATTCAAGATTGCCAAATGCTTCTATATGTTTTTTTACAATGTCTCTGGCCAGCTTTTCATCGTCTACAACAATAATTTTTATTTTATTTTGATTCATCTTTTTCCTCAATTATTGGGATGTAGAGTATTGCGTTAAAAATATTTTGTCTATTTTCTGTAATAAACAGATTTTCCTGATTGTAAAACAGTTTTAGTCGGTCTTTTATATTTTTTAATCCGATACCTTCACCTTTTCTGTGAACAGCCTCGGGATCGTAATTGTTTGATAATTCATATTTAATATATTCGTCAAGTTTTTTTGCTGAGAGGGTTATGGTGACTTTTTCCAGACTCTCATAAACTCCATGTTTAATTGCATTTTCAAATAACGGCTGAAACAACATATTTGGTACTTTACTCATCAAAATATCAGTCGGAATATTTTCAACATATTCAAATTTATCCTCAAAGCGGATCTTTTCAATATCGAGATATAATCTGATATTTTTGAGTTCATCTTCCAGTTTGTTAAACTGTTTTTCATTTTTTGATAACATTCCGCGCATATAATCGGAAAGTTTTATTGTCATTTCTCTGGCTCGTTCTCCGTCAAAAAGTGTGAGTGAAGAAATAGAATTCAGACTGTTGAATATAAAATGAGGATTAATCTGATACTTCAGCGATTTCAGTTCTGCTTCTTTCAAATCACTTTTCAACTTTACTTCCTGAATCATTTTCTGCTGGTAGTTGTTGTAGTAAATTATCAGATAATTCACCATAGTTATCATAACATAAAACAATACTCCGCCGACAAATATCCATAAAACGTGCTGCGATAATAATTCCATTTCAAGTTCGCTTTGGATAAACATTTTTAGAAGCACATAATATCCGAGTCCGACAACCAGCAAAGAACTTACCACGGCAGCAATTGAGTGTTTCCAGATAATTTCAAAAGTAGAATATTTATCAAACGACATATATTGAGCCGGGTACCAGAAACTTAATCCCACAAATGAATAGGGAAGATAAAATGACAAAATAAAAATCATTACCGAGCTGAATTCAACATCAAAGACATTGATAAGCAGAATGCTGTTTGCTGTTGAAAGTAAAATCCAAAAAGCAAAATAGATTGATAAAATTTTATTATTTGATATATACGGATTAAACATTTTTATCTACACGTATCTTATTTCAGTTCCGCCAAAAAGTGTTAAACCTTTTAGAACCAGAGTAGAATTCGGATTCTCAATGTTTTCAACTTTTTCATTTCGTTTGTCATCCACACCGCCAAACAATACAACAACATTTACAGATATTTTCCATTCTTTTGGAACCAGAATTTCAGTTCCGCCAAAGAGTGTAAAGGAATCAATTATATTGTTGCCCGGGGCAAGTTTTGCATCACGCAAATCAAGTTCAACTCCGCCAAAGACAGTTGTTGTTTTTCCGCCTGAAAATGAGTCTGATTTTATAGAAACTCTTTTTCCTGAAAAGATTGCTGTTAAATCAATTGTATCATCGTTGATTTCGGAATGCGACATATTTTCACATTTGCTGAAAGAAGAATCAGAATGAAAATCAGACTTGTTGTTCATCCTGTGACTGCACTTTTTTGCCGGGCTGTCACCTCGCTTGGCTATAATATAAAGCCCAAATGCAATTAGAAGAACAGGCCAGTAATCATCTACAATTTCCCACAGGGAATAATGGTAGTAATTAGCTACATAGGAGCCGACACCAATTATAATTAATATATATGCTGCGGTATTTCTTACAGAATTTAACAACATAATTACACCAATTATAATTAAAATGCTCTGCCATCTGAAAATGTAATATGATAAATCAAAATTGAACAAATCCAGATTATCGCCAAAAAATATAAGTCCGATAACAACTAATAAAATTCCCAGTATACTTCTTCCGTTTGATTTATTGGTTTCCATAACTTCTCCTTTTTTATTTTACTTCTCCACCACCAAAAATGGCAACGCCTTTAATAATTAAAGTTTTTTCGGGATTAACTTCTATTACAGGACTTTTTACCATAGAGTTGTGGAATCCCCCAAAAATTGAAACAACATCAACAACAACGTTCCAGTCAGCAGGAACCTCAAATGTTAAGCCGCCAAAAATACTTATAATTTCAAGTTCGGCACCTGAATTGGAAATTTTGCATCCGCGCAAGTTAATTTCAGATCCGCCAAAAATTGCTGTGGCTCTTCCGCCTTTGAAATCATCTAGCAAATAAGATTTGTGTCCGCCGCCAAATATTGCCATTGTTTCAATTTCAGAAATATCATCTATATTAATTTTTTCTTCCGGTTCAATCTTTTTCTCTTTGTGATAAATTAAATACAACCCCAAAGCAACTATTGTAAGAGGCCATATTGGCGGGAAAAAGAATATGAGTCCGACAATAAAAACCAGCAGACCCAAAACTTTACTTCTTGAAGCGAAAAAAACAATTATTCCTGTGATCATTACAAACCCGCTCCATCCAAAAAGTTCAAATGGCGGATCGAAATAAATGATCTGAGCTTTATCTAAAAAGAAAAAAATTCCAAACAAAATTAAAGAAATTCCAAGCCAGGTTCTTACCCGTGGTTCTCTTTTATTTTTCATCAAACTCTCCTGATTCAAGTTTCTGGTCGCAATATCTCACATTACTATCTATTATCATATAACATTTCGGTAAATGGAACTTTAAAATCGGTAAAACATTTTTTTATCCGGACTTCCCCGTTTTTTAATCTGATTTTAATTATATTAATTTTTGTCAGAATAAACAAAAATCTCTAAGATTATTATTATGCAAAGTACAGCTCACAGAAATTTAGTTATAAGTCTGGTTTCAATACCATTTGTGATTTTAATTGGAACCATAGGGTATATGTTTATAGAAAACTGGTCATTTTTCGATTCACTTTATATGACAATAATTTCTATTTCAACAACCGGATACAACGAAGTTCATCAGCTTTCTACTGCCGGCAGAATTTTTTCAATGTTTATTATTTTAACCGGAGTTTTGGCAATTGCTTATGTAGGTGGACGTACAATTCAATATTTTATTGAAAATCAGGTTTTAAGGAGACGAATGATGAATATTAAAATTGGAAAAAAATCTGATCACTATATCATTGGCGGATATGGCAGAATGGGAAAGTTTATCTGTGATACTTTTTATTCTAACAAAGAGTCTTTTGTGGTTATTGAAAATAATGAAAAGAGAATTGATCAGCTCATTGAAAAAAATTATCTTTTCATCAGAGGCGATGCAACAAATGACGAAGTTCTTCTTAAAGCCGGTATAGAAAAAGCAAAAGGATTTATTGCTGTTACCGGAACCGATGCTGAAAATGTTTTTGCAACTCTTTCTGCTCGTGAGCTTAACAAAGATATGCTTGTTGTTACCAGAGCAATTGAAGAAGGAAGCGAAGCAAAGTTAAAGAAAGCCGGTGCCGACAGAGTAGTAAAACCTTACGAACTTGGCGGAAGCAGAATGGTTCAGCTTTTATTGCGTCCCGGTGTAACTGAGTTTATAGATGTTGTTGCAAGAAAGCGGGGCAGAGAGTTTGATCTTGAAGAAGTAACAATTGGTTCAAACTCATCACTTGCAGGATTAACATTAAAAGAATCTCCGTTAAGAAAAGATCTCAACATTATTATTGTAGCTGTAAACAGAGGAACCGAATTTATTTTTAATCCTCAGTCAGATACTGTTATTTCTGACGGCGACATTTTAATAGCAATAGGAGAACAGGCAAATCTTCAAAAGCTGGAAAAATTGGCAACATAAAATAAATCTTAATTAAGACTAAAAAATTACGGGGGAGTAATGAAAAGAAACTTAATTATATTTTTATCTATTGTATGTTTTTGTTCATCGGTTTTCTGTCAAACTCCGGTAAACAAAAAACTTGTAAAAGCAAATCTGGAATTTTTAGCTTCTGATGAACTAGAGGGAAGAGAAGCTGCCACTAAGGGAGAAAAAATTTCATCACTCTATATTGCAAAAGAATTTGAAAAATATGGAGTAAAACCTCTGGGCGATGATAATACTTATTATCAAAATTTTGAACTCAAAACTTCCAAAATAATTAAGAGTTCCACTATAAGTTTTGGAGAATCTGTACTTTCACTTAAAGATGATTTCCTTCTTTTTAACAGAAGCGGAGGAGATTATATAGGGACAAATAAATGTGTTTTTGTCGGGTATGGAATTACAGCAGAAGAGTTCGAATATGATGATTATTCAGATATTGATGTAAAAGGGAAAACTGTTTTAATTGTAAATGGTGAACCCTATTCAGAAAGTGAAGCATTCTTTGATGGTAAAGAAAGAACAAAATATTCCGGCTACAGATACAAAGTAGAAAATGCTGTTAAACGAGGCGCAAAAGATATTATCTTTTTGCCGTCCAGTAAAAATGAGCAATCATCTTACTGGTATTATTTATCGCTTAATGTTGACAGAGAGATCCTTCAGTTAAATGACAATTCGGAAGAAGCAGGTCCGCAGATTCTTGTGCTTGGATATGATGCTCTAAGTAAAATTTTAAATGGTGAAGAAGTTTCTTACGATGAATTTATGGAATACCTAAATGACAATGAATTACCGGCTTCTTTTGAGTTTGAAAAAGAAATCAGTTTTGATTTGAAATTTGAAAACGGAACCAAAGTTTCACGAAATGTTGTAGGATATGTTGAGGGAACCGACGAAAAACTGAAAGACAAATTCATAACAATCACAGCGCATTATGATCACGTTGGATATAAAACTCCCGAAGAAGTTTTTAACGGCGCTGATGATAACGGCTCCGGAACTGTTGCTGTTATGGAAGCTGCCAGATTACTTCAGGAAAATCCTGTTAAAAGATCAGTAATAGTTTGTCTTTTTGCAGCAGAAGAAAAAGGTTTACTCGGTTCAACTTATTTTGTAAAAAATCATTCCTCAATGGAAAACACAATGGTAAATGTAAATCTGGATATGGTAGGAAGAGGAAGTGTTGATACACTCTTTTCTATTGGCGAATCCAGATTGAGTTCCGATCTGGAAGAAATGGTTATTAAAACAGATGAAGATATGACCGACTTTACAATCGATTTATCAGAGACTAAAAACAGATTATTTTATCAAAGTGATCATCTGAATTTTCATCAATCAGGAATTCCATGTATGTTCTTAAATGATATGGATTTTGCCGATCTTCACAAAATTACAGATGAAACAGAAAAAATAAGCTGGCCTAAATTGTATAAGTCAATTGATTTTACTTACAGACTTGTAAAAAATTTAGGAAATATGGAAAGTGGTTTGGTTTTAGATAAGAAGGCTGAATAAAAATTAAATGTGGTCATAAACAATTGTTTATGACCACTTTATAAATTACTCAATTAAAATATCAGCTTCCTGCGACGGCAATTCTTCAACATCTCTTAATTTACGTTCAATAGTTCTCGTTTTTTTAGAAGCATCACCAATTGTTTTACTTGCCTGCTCAAGCTTAACCTGAGTCTTTTCAAGAATATCTCCAAACTTGCCAAATTCTGATTTTACAACTCCCAGAAGTTTCCATACTTCACTGCTTCGTTTTTCAATTGCAAGAGTTTTAAATCCCATTTGCAGACTGTTAAGTAAAGCCGCAATATTTGTTGGTCCGGCAAGAATTATTCTGAAATCGCGCTGTATTTGTTCTGCCAGTCCCGGACGACGTAAAATTTCAGCATACAATCCTTCAATTGGTAAAAACATAATTGCAAAATCAGTTGTAAAGGGAGGATTAATATATTTTGTTGCAATACTTTTTGCATTCTCTTTAACACGTTTTTCAATCTGTTTAGCAGCTTCTTCAACAAGTTCAGGAGTAACATTTTCCTGAGCCTCAACTAAACGCTGATAATCTTCAAGAGGAAATTTTGCATCAATCGGCAACCATACAACATCATCTTTTAAGTCACCTTTACCCGGAAGTTTTACAGCAAAATCAACTCTTTCCATACTTCCTTTTTTAACACTTACATTTCGTGAATATTGTTCAGGAGCAAGAATCTGGTCAATCAGATTTTCAAGTTGAATTTCACCCCAGGTTCCTCTTGTTTTAACATTGCTTAAAACACGCTTCAAATCGCCAACTCCGTTTGCCAGTGTTTGCATTTCGCCTAATCCTTTATGAACAATTTCCAATCGATCACTAACAAGTTTGAACGATTCGCCCAAACGTTTTTCAAGAGTTGTATGGAGTTTTTCATCAACTGTAACGCGCATCTCTTCAAGTTTTTTATCGTTGTTTTCACGAATTTCTTTCAGGTGAAGAGAAATTTTATCTTGCAGACGCTCAAACTTTTCTTCGTTGGAATGAGTCAGTTTAGTAAGCTGATTTGCAAAAATCTCAAGCTGATCTTTCTGCAGTTTTGAAACTTCACCCATTCTGTTAAACAACTGCTCACTGAAATTGTTTATCGATTTATTTAATTCCTCTCTAAGAGAACGATCTTTGGTTCCGGCTTCTTCACGATTTCGGGAAAATTCATCCTTTAATATTTTTTCATTTCTTTCAAAAAGTTCGTTAAGAATAATTTTTATTTCGCCGGTAATTTCATTCCCTTCAGATTTGTTATTCTTTTTCACCAAAATTAAAAGAAAAACAATTGTGATCAGGTTGAGAACCAGCGATGCAATAATTATTAAATCCATAAATTACCTCTTTTTTGTACCCCGAAATATAATTATTTAATGATATGGAGGTAAGGTATTTATAAAATAAATTCAGTAATTTTGTTTGAACTAAATCCGGGTTAAATGTAAATGGTATGTAATGAAAAAATGGCTTAAAACTTTAATTGGAATAACAGTAACAATAATTTTTCTGGCAACCGGAATCTTCTCATATTCTTATCTGATGCTGCAAAGTAATCTGCCCGAATATGAAGGAGAAGAAAGTGTGGCCGGACTTGAAACAGGAGTTGAAGTTTTTCGCGATAACCACGCCATACCATATATTTATGCAAATTCCCGCTTCGATGCTGCTTTTTCAACAGGATATCTGCACGCACAGGAAAGAATGTTTCAGATGGATGTTATGCGCAGAGCAGGTGCCGGAAGATTAAGTGAAATTTTCGGAACCAAAACAGTTAATTTTGATAAGATGTTCAGAACGCTGCAAATTGGTGCTGTTGCAGAAAAAGCAGTAGCTTCTCTTGAAGATGATACAAAAAAAATGCTGGAAGCTTATGCAAACGGAATTAATGAATATCTCAGATTACACCCGGATAAACTTGGAGTTGAGTTTGACGTACTTGATTATGCACAGGAGGAATGGACTATTGAACATAGTCTGATAATCAGCAAACTCCTTGCCTGGGAATTAAATATCAGCTGGTGGGTGGATGTTTCATTTTCCAATCTCCTTCAAAAATTGGGTGAATCTAAACTGCGTGATATTTTGCCTGATTTTCCTGAAAATGCGCCAACAATAATTCCGGGTAATGTTAAATCGTTTTCAAAAATAAAAACCGATTTTATTCAGCTTGATAAAGATTTCAGAGAATTTATTGGTTTTACAGGCACGCACATTGGTTCAAACAACTGGGTTGCAGGAAGTACGAGATCTGAATCAGGCAAACCAGTTATAGCAAATGATCCGCATCTTTCGTTTCAGGTTCCGGGCAAATGGTATTTTGTTTCGGTGAATTCTCCTGAATGGAATGTAACCGGATTTACACTTCCCGGCGTTCCGTTTGTGATAATTGGAAAAAACAATTCAATCTCGTGGGTTGTTACAAATGTAATGGCAGACGATGCAGATTTTTACGCTGAAACACTTGATGATAATAAATTGAAATATCAGCTTGATAACAATTGGGAAAAACTTTCAATTGTAAATGATACAATTCAGGTAAAAGATTCTCAGCCTGTTGAAATGATTATCAGAAAAACTCATCGCGGACCTATAATTTCCAACATTCACAACTATTCATTTTCAGATGAAGAGGGGACATATAAAAGAGCTAATTTGAGTATGCGCTGGACAGCCCTTGAGTTTCATAATGATGTGAATTCGATTTACAAAATTAATAAATCTTCGAACTGGAAAGAGTTTAAATCAGCTTTATCAAAATATTCTGCTCCGGGACAGAATTTTGTTTTTGCCGATTCATCAAACATAGGTTATGTCTGTGCGGCTAAACTGCCAAAACGTTACAGTAATTCACCAACGTTTGTTTATGACGGAAAATATTCTTCATCTGACTGGAACGGATTTGTTAAGTTTTCTGAAATGCCGAAATTTTATAATCCGAAAAAAGGATATATAGCTTCTGCAAATAATAAAGCGGTTAAAAATTTTAATTATCATATTTCAAATTTATGGGAACCAGCTTCTCGAATAAACAGAATAAGAGAATTACTGGACTCAAAAGAGAAACATTCTGTTAAAGATTTTAAAGATTATCAAAATGATTTTTACTCCGATTATGCAAAAGAGATTACAAAATATATTTTGAAAGCATTCAAAAACATAAATATTAAAGATGAAAACCTGAACAGAGCGCTTGAGCAAATTTCCAGATGGAATTTTGTAATGGAAAAAGAAAATCAGGCTCCTGCAATTTACGAAGTGTTTTTTAATCAGCTGTTAAGAAATATTTTTCTGGATGAAATGGGTGAAAAACTCTTTAATGATTATGTTTTTATTGCAAATGTTCCATACAGAACGGTTCAGAAATTATTAGCAGAAAAATATTCAAGTTGGTTCGATAATGTATCGACTGAAGATTACGAAACAAGAGATGAGATAATCAGAAAAAGTATGGTTGATGCTTTGGCATATCTTGAAAAAAATGTGAGTCCGGAAATTGCCGAATGGCAGTGGGGAAGAATTCACAAAGTGAAATTTAAGCATCTGTTTTCGGGAGAAAATGCACTTATTGATGATATTATAAATGTGGGTCCTTTTGAAATAGGTGGCTCGGGAACCACAATTTTCAACACGGAATATTCTCTTTCAAAACCATATCAGAATAAACTTGGTCCCTCAATGAGATATATTTTTGATTTTGCCGAAAAAGATATAATTGAGATGATTTTGCCAACCGGACAGTCAGGCCATTTTTTAAGTGAGCATTATTCTGATATGACAAACGACTGGTTAAACGGAAAATATTACAAAGTAAATACAAACGAAAATTTTGTTAAGAACTCTGATTATAAAAAATTAGTTTTAATTGCAGAGTAAAAGATTAAGAAATTAAGCAGATAAATTGATAAATTTATTTTAACAATTTTAGAAAAGGTTAAAATGAAAGTAGTTGAACATCTTGAAAAAGCAAAAAATCCTTTAATAAGTTTTGAAATTATTCCTCCCAAAAGAGGGGGCGATATAAAACAGTTATTGGCTACTTTAGAAGATATAGTTAAATATAATCCGCCGTTTATTGATATTACGAGTCACGCAGCAGAAGTTGTGTACGAGGAAAAAGACGGGGGCGGAATTTCAGTTAAAATGAAACGTAAAAGACCGGGAACACTTGGTATTTGTGCTTTAATTCAAAACAAATATAACATAGATGCTGTTCCGCACGTAATCTGCAACGGATTTACAAGAGAAGAAACAGAAGATTTTCTTATTGAGATAAATTATCTTGGTATTGATAATGTGCTGGTAATTCGCGGTGATGATGTTGGTGTTAAAAAGAAAACCGATTATGGAAGAAGTATAAATAATTATGCTGTTGATCTTGTTGGACAGATTAATGACTTGAGAGACGGAAAATATATTGAACCCGATTTATTAAATGCCGAACCAATGGATTATTGTATTGGAGTAAGCGGTTATCCTGAAAAACATTTTGAAGCACCAAATCTTTTAACTGATATTAAATACACAAAAGATAAAATTGATGCCGGAGCCGATTATATTGTTTGTCAGATGTTTTATGATAATCAGAAATATTTTGATTATGTAAAACTTTGCAGAGAAAACGATATTACAGCACCAATTATTCCCGGATTAAAAATTTTAACATCAAAAAAACAATTAGTAAATATTCCAAAACACTTTCATATAGATTTACCGCAGGATTTTGTTGATGAAGTTTCTGAAGCAAAACCGGAACATGTAATGGAAATAGGTGTTAACCATACTGTTAAACAAGTTGAAGATCTGCTTAATAACGGCGCACCAGGAATCCATTTTTATATTATGCAGAATTCAAAACCTGTAAAAATGTTAATGGATAAACTAAAATTATAAGAGTTTATAATGATTAATAAAACACGTATTTCATTAAAGAGAAATAAAATCAAATGGGGTGTTGCCGGTTGCGGTAAATATCTTGAGAATTCTTTTTTGCCTGCGCTGGAAATTCTGAAAAAAAGTAAACTCACATCGGTTTACAGTAAAAGTCAGGAAAGAGCAAAGTTTATTGCTGAAAAATTTTCCGCTGCAAATGCGTTTTCAGATTTTGAAGAATTTTTGCAAAGCAATTTTGATGTACTTTATATTTCCAGTTCCAATCCTGAACATTATCTTCAGGTAATTCAGGCAGCAAAAGCCGGTAAACATATTTTGTGTGAAAAACCATTGGCTGTTACTTCCAAGCAAGCAGCGGAAATGGTTGAAACTTGTAAAAACAATAATGTAATTCTTACAATAAATTATAAATTCAGATCACATCCTCTTATCAAAAAAATTAAAGAGCTGATTACAAATGATTATCTCGGACCAATAGTTTCAATCTACGGATCGTTTAATGTTAATCAAACTCCGGATGAATCTTTTGCCGATCGCGGAGCTGCATTTGATCTTGCAACTCATATCATTGATTTATTTCGTTATCTCGGCGGTGAAATTGATGATATCAAAGGCTTTTGTGATAATATAGTTTATAACAGCAGCATTGAAGATTTTTCAAACGGAATTGTAAAGTTTGATAAAAGCGGATATGGATATTTTCAGGTTTCCTACGATGCGGTTAAAGCATTTAACAGAATTGAAGTTATCGGACACAAAGGAAGTGTCTGCATAGAAGATTTATTTGGAAACAGAAATGGTTCAGCCAGATTAATATTAAATCTTCCCGGCGGTGCTAAAAAAACTTTTAGAAGAAGAGTTAACGCACAATTGTTCCAGTTAAAAGAATTTCAAAAAAGATTCGCTAAACAGGAAGCAATGGTAGTCAGCGGAGAAGATGGATTGATTAATTTACGTCTAATGGAAAAATTGATAAAAAAGTAATTTATGAATAAAATAAAAATTGCGTTGCTGGTAGGAGGGGTTTCTCCTGAAAGCGCTGTTTCAAAAGAGAGCAGTCAGGCTATTTACAAAGCACTTCTTGAGCTTGGCTATGATGCAAAAATAATTGATCCGGGCTACGGATTAAACCAGCCGAAAAACCCTGAAGATTTTTTCAAGCAGGAAGATTATACTGAAAAATCTGTTAGCAATATGTTTGAAGCACTTACTTCCGAGCTGCTTAATGATATCGATCTTGTGTTTTTAGGATTGCATGGCGACTGGGGAGAAGATGGCAGAATTCAGTCATTGCTGGAAATGAGAAATATAAAATATACAGGTTCCGGAGTTTTGGCCAGTGCTCTTGCAATGGATAAATCAAAAACAAAAATTCATCTCAAAGAAAATAATGTTCCGACTGCAAACTGGTTTACTGTAAAAAAATCAAATTTTGATTTGAATGAATCGGGACAAAAAGTTTCTACTGTAACAGGCGTTCCTTTTATTGTAAAACCGAATCGCGGCGGTTCTTCTGTCGGACTTTCAATCTGCAATTCAATTTCAGAATTACAACAAGCTTTAGAGTTGGTATTTAAATATTGTGACGAAGCAATTGTTGAACAATTTGTAGCTGGCAGAGAATTGACAGTAGGAGTTTTGGGTAACAAAATTTTACCTGTACTGGAAATAAAACCAAAAAATGAATATTACGATTACGAATGCAAATATACTGATGGTATGAGTGAATATCAGGTTCCGGCAGAGATAGATTCTGAAGTGGCTGTAAAAATGCAGCAGGACGCTATGAAGGCTTTTAATGCTGTCGGATGCAGCAATTATGCAAGAATCGATTTTTTGATGAATGAAAAAAACGAATATTTTTGTCTTGAAATAAACACACTGCCCGGAATGACATCTCATAGTCTTGTGCCTAAAGCAGCGGCACATATCGGAATAAGTTTTGTTTCGCTAATTGATGAAATAATACAACTGGCATTAAAAGATGAATAAACGATCTCTTAAATTATATCTGTTTCTCGGTGTGATTGGTATTCTTTCACTTTATCTTGTTTTTAATGACGACGGACTGATTCAATATTTGAGTCTGAAAAGTGAAGTAGAAGCAATTGAATCTGAGATTGAAAAAATTGATGAGAAAATTGCCAGATTGGAAAAAGAGATTGATTCGTTAAAAAACGATCCGATAAAACTCGAAAAAATTGCCCGCAAAAAATATTATATGAAACTCAAGAATGAAAAATTAATTCAGATCAAGGAAAAATAGTTGAAATTCGAAATACCAAATATTCCGTTAGCAGAAAGAATTCGCCCGAGTGATCTGGAGTTTTTTTTCGGTCAAAATAATCTTATCGGAGAAAATAAACCTCTCCGCAAGATGATTGAAAATGACAGTATTTCATCATTTATTTTGTGGGGTCCGCCGGGAACAGGAAAAACAACAATTGCCAGAATTATTTCTGAAAATACAAAATCGGAATTCTTTAAGCTTAACGCGGTTTCCTCCGGTGTTAAAAATGTTCGCGAAGTAATTGACATTGCAAGGCAAAATCTTTCTATGAATAAAAGAACAATTTTGTTCATAGATGAGATTCACCGCTTTAATAAAGCACAACAAGATGCTTTGCTTTCTTCGGTTGAAGCCGGAGAAATTATTTTAATTGGTGCAACAACTGAAAATCCTTCATTTGAAGTAATTCCCGCTCTCAGATCAAGAGTACGAATTTTCTCTCTTGAAGAACTTGGCGTTGAGCAGTTAAATCAGATTGTTGACAGATGTCTTACTGCTGACGAATTTATCAAATCGCTGAATATCAGTGTTATTGACAGAGATTTTCTGTTTTACATTTCCGGCGGTGATGCACGTACACTTATTAATGTTTTTGAAGCAGCTGTTTTACAGGAACTTGATAAAGAAACTATCGAACTTTCTAAAGAAGTCTTGGAAAATGTTGTTCAGAAGAAAAATATTATTTACGATAAGGGAGGAGAAGAGCATTACAATGTGATCTCCGCTTTCATTAAAAGTATACGAGGCAGTGATCCGGATGCAGCACTTTATTGGATGGCTAGAATGATTGAAGGCGGGGAAGATCCGCTCTTTATTGCGAGACGGTTAATAATACTTGCATCCGAAGATGTTGGAAATGCTTCTCCAAATGCACTGCTTATTGCCGAAGCCACTTTTAGTTCGATAGAAAAAATTGGAATGCCAGAAGGACGGATTATTTTAGCGCAATGTGTAACTTATATTGCTTCTTGTCCTAAAAGTAATGCTGCTTATATGGCTATTAATAAAGCTCAGACAGATGTTAAAGCGAGAAAGTTATATCCGGTTCCGTTACATTTGCGCAACGCTCCTACAAAACTAATGAAAGAAATTGGTTACGGTGATGATTACAAATATCCGCATGATTTTCCGGGTAATTTTGTTGAAGAAAATTATTTCCCAAAAGAAATGAAACCGGTGCAATATTATCATCCAACAAATAACGGATTGGAAAAATCGATTAGGGAAAGATTAAGTGCGTTTTGGAAAAAACTTAAACGTTACTAGTTTTTCTGAAATTTTTTCCCGGCAGTTGAGTTACAAGTCCTTTCATTTCAAGTAACAATAAATTTGTTAAACAATCCTGAACCGATAAACCTGTTGTGACTGCGATTTTATCAATATGCTGAAAATCAAACTCAAGAATATCAAATATCTTTTGCTCAAAAAATGATAAAGCAATTTCCGGTTTTGGTCTTGCTGACTTTTTCTCTTTATAAGAAGAATCTATTTCCACTAAAATATCTTTAGCATTTGTAACAAGTTTTGCTGAACCGTTTTGAATCAGCTGGTTGGTTCCTTCACTGTTGATACTTCCGATATTGCCGGGAACAGCAAAAACTTCTTTTCCCTGCTCAAGTGCCAGATTTGCTGTGTGAAGAGCTCCTCCTTTTTTTCGAGTTTCTATAACAACAGTCCCCAAAGAGAGCGCTGAGATGATTCTGTTGCGTTTTGGAAAGTTTCCTGCATCAGGTTTAGCACCAAGATCGAATTCAGAAATTATGAGTCCGTTATTTTTTATATCGGCAAACAGTTTTTTATTTTCAGAAGGATAAATAATATCAAGTCCGGAACCAATAACTGCCGCAGTATTTCCTGAATATTGAAGAGCGGTTTTATGGGCAATAGTATCAATTCCTTTTGCCATTCCGCTAATGATAGTAATATTGTTTGCGACTAATTCTTTTGTTATTTGTTCAGTCTGAATTTTCCCGTAAACAGTATTGTTTCTGGTTCCAACTATTGAAACGGAATTGCTATAATCGAGATCGTAATTTCCAAGAGTGTAAAGCACAAGCGGAGGATCGTAAATATTTTTGAGTTGTGCAGGGTAATTGTTGCTGTAATAAGTAACTACATTTATTCCGAGTGAAAGTGTTTTTTCATATAAATCGGTATAAGTTGCAACAAGCTGTTTATTTTCGAAATTAAAGTTTGAAATCTTTTTTGCGGCAAGTGGAGTGAGTTCAGGTACGGACATAATTCTTCCTGTGCCTGCGTTAATCAGTGCATCAATAGTTTTAAACTCTGATAACAAAACGTTAATAGTTTTTAGCCCTATTCCTTCAATTGAACTTAAAAGTTTTAATCGAAGAAAACTCTTAAAATTATTTCCCAATAGATTACAGTTTTAGTTTTCGATAGAAAGTGCATCAACAATACCAACTATTATTGTATGCACAGGCGCATCGCCATGCCCTAAAATTTGTTGTACTGCATCCCCCTCCTGAGTTACAATAACCATATCGCCAATACCTGAATCGATTAAATCGATTGCAATTACATCTTTATCGCCAACTAATTCACCATTTAAATCAATAGGGTGAATTAACATAAGCTTATGGCTTTTAAGATGTTCATCTTTAAGTGTTGAAACGATATTTCCTTTAACTCTAGCTAAGATGGTGAGTAGCGTTTTTTTTTGCTTTTTTCAAAATTGCTAAAGGAAAGATGATTAAATAGGCAACCAGCAGAATTAATGGAGAAACAGTTAGAGAATTTGCATCTAAAAAGCTACCGCCTGCCATTATAAAATATCCTACAATTAAAAGCACAATACCGGCACCAAATAATAACCAGTTATTCTTTTCCCATATAATTTGAAATGGTGATTCCTTAACGCTTTTGCTATGTTTTTTTTGAAACTTGGCCATTTTAACCTACAATAATTTTATTCAAAAAAAAGCCCAGTGTTGGGGGGGTACACTGGGCGAAGGAACAAATAAAGCCAATCAGCTTTATTTGGTAATACAATATAGTGTAACTTATTCAGTTTGTCAAGAATATTTATCGCTGTGCGTGATAAACAATTTTCCTGATTGTATCAAACTGAAGATAAGGATATTCACATTGCAATGAATCTAACGCTTCCGTTGCACTAACTTTACGAACGCGCATGGATCTAAATTTTCTTCTTATTTGGTAATTACGAACGGATTTTTCGTTAATTAAGCCCTGGCTGTTTAATAAATTATATACTTCATCACTGATTAGTTCTGCCAAAGGATTTAAAATTTTAACCTCATTGATATTTTCCATATTGCTATCCCTTCTTACATTTAATAAATACTTAGAATGAAAGTAGCAAGTATAATCAGATTGCCTCCTGAAATTTTGTATTAATAAAAATGAAGTTGCGTAAATTTCAAAAATTACTTTTAGAAGATCAATGCACAAAAAAATCTCTTTAAATTTAGCAACTATTAATTATATAATCATTCGGTTTCAAAGCTACAAAAAATAAATTTAAAACAAAAAAGAAAATGTATATTATTATAGATTGGGGAGATATGTCACACTGTTTTTAGTAAAGCAATTAGTGAAATAATTCTTGACAAAGGATAAAAAAGGGTATATATTTGGCCTTCTCAAAAAGAGAAACGTTCTAAAAGTGTTGAAAACATTGGGTTTGGCTGGTTAACCAAAAGCTAAAATAAAAAGTAAAAAAGTTAACTAACTGCTTGACAAAAGATAAAGAAAGTGTTAAGTTTGACCCTCGTTTGAAAACGTTCTTTACAGAGTGACCAAGTAACAAAAGAAAATCAGTTACAGAGTAAGAAAAAAACAAAAAAAAGTTTATTTCTTACTTGACAAAAAGTAAGACTGGTTATATATTTGGAAGCTCGTTTGATTACGATTGTTAATGATGTTCATATAAATGATTACGACTTGAAACGCTAAGTCAACGATGATGAAAGAAGTAAGAAAAAGTTCTTTGAAAGAATGAGTGACTGAAGTTGGAAAAAGACTTTAGTAGATAGCTAGAAAGCATAAAAAAAACGTCAAAAATATTGAAAAATATATACAACGGAGAGTTTGATCCTGGCTCAGGACGAACGCTGGCGGCGTGCTTAACACATGCAAGTCAAGGGGAAAGCTACTTTCGGGTAGTGATTATACTGGCGCACGGGTGAGTAGAATGTAAATAATCTACCTCTTGGAGGGGGATAACGCTGAGAAATTGGCGCTAATACCGCGTAAAACTGCTACAGGGCATCCTGTTGGTAGTTAAAGCTGCTTCGGTAGTACCAAGAGATGAGTTTGCAAATGATTAGCTAGTTGGTGAGGTAAGAGCTCACCAAGGCAACGATCATTAGCTGGTCTGAGAGGATGATCAGCCACACTGGAACTGAGACACGGTCCAGACTCCTACGGGAGGCAGCAGTGAGGAATATTGGGCAATGGACGCAAGTCTGACCCAGCAACGCCGCGTGGGGGATGAAGGTCGTAAGATCGTAAACCCCTTTTCTAAGGGATGAATACCTGTCATTCGCAAGGGTGATAGACTGACCGTACCTTGGGAATAAGCCCCGGCTAACTACGTGCCAGCAGCCGCGGTAATACGTAGGGGGCAAGCGTTGTCCGGATTTACTGGGTGTAAAGGGAGCGCAGGCGGTCTAGTAAGTCAGAGGTGAAATCCTACAGCTTAACTGTAGAACTGCCTTTGATACTGTTGGACTTGAGTACTAGAGAGAGAGACGGAATTCCAGGTGTAGTGGTGAAATACGTAGATATCTGGAAGAACACCAGAGGCGAAGGCGGTCTCTTGGCTAGTAACTGACGCTGAGGCTCGAAAGCGTGGGGAGCGAACAGGATTAGATACCCTGGTAGTCCACGCCGTAAACGATGAATACTAGATGTCGGCGAATGAGTCGGTGTCGCAGCAAACGCATTAAGTATTCCACCTGGGGAGTACGATCGCAAGGTTGAAACTCAAAGGAATTGACGGGGGCCCGCACAAGCAGTGGAGCATGTGGTTTAATTCGATGCAACGCGAAGAACCTTACCTGGGCTTGAAATGTGATAGACAGGCAATGAAAGTTGTTTTTCCTTCGGGACTGTTACACAGGTGCTGCACGGCTGTCGTCAGCTCGTGCCGTGAGGTGTTGGGTTAAGTCTCGCAACGAGCGCAACCCCTACCATTAGTTGCCATCAAGTCAAGTTGGGCACTTTAATGGGACTGCCTACGCAAGTAGTGAGGAAGGTGGGGATGACGTCAAGTCAGCATGGCCCTTACGCCCAGGGCTACACACGTGCTACAATGGGTACCACAACGGGTTGCCAAGCCGCGAGGTGGAGCTAATCCCTTAAAGGTATCCTCAGTTCGGATAGGAGTCTGCAACTCGACTCCTTGAAGCCGGAATTGCTAGTAATCGCGTATCAGCACGACGCGGTGAATACGTTCCCGGGCCTTGTACACACCGCCCGTCAAGCCATGGAAGCCGGGGGTACCCGAAGTCAGTGACCCAACCGTAAGGAGGGAGCTGCCTAAGGTAAAACTGGTAACTGGGGCTAAGTCGTAACAAGGTAGCCGTACCGGAAGGTGCGGCTGGATCACCTCCTTTCTAAAGAGAAAAAGACTTGCAGAAGTCGAAAAAGAAACTTGAAAAAATACTCACGTTGTACGTGAAAAGAGAAAATGCTGGAAGTTATTTATGTTAGAGAAGTTATTTAGAAGATTTTAGTCACTTACTTTCTTACTTGTTAGAAGCAGAGAAAGCAAAGGCTTGTAAGGGCCTGTAGCTCAGATGGTTAGAGCGCACGCCTGATAAGCGTGAGGTCACTGGTTCAATTCCAGTCAGGCCCACAACTTACAGGTGAGGTGTTAGCGCTTGATGGAAGAATAAGGAAGAAAGAAAGTAACCTCCCCTAGGAAAGAAAAATAGGGGGCTATAGCTCAATTGGGAGAGCGCTGCCCTTGCAAGGCAGAGGTTACCGGTTCGATCCCGGTTAGCTCCACGAAGAGCCTTTTTTTTGTGAAGAAGGCAGGAAAAGTTCATTGAAAGATTGGAGAGTAGTAGTAGAGATACTATTTACTAAGAAAAATAACCTAAAGTATCAAATTATGGTTTTGTTTCTAATGTATTTTAGGAATGAAGCCAAAAAGAAATAAAAAGTAAGAAAACAAGAGTAACCGATTTTTAATAAAAGTTTTGGTTAAGTTACTAAGAGCATACGGTGGATGCCTTGGCACGTAAAGGCGAAGAAGGACGTGATTACCTACGAAATGCTTCGGTGAGGTGGAAATAACCTGAGAGCCGGAGATCTCCGAATGGGATAACCCAGTGCAAGTAATGTTGCATTACCCACAGCTGAATACATAGGCTGTTGGGAGCCAACGCGGGGAACTGAAACATCTAAGTACCCGTAGGAAGAGAAAGTAAAAACGATTTTCTGAGTAGTGGCGAGCGAAAAGGAAAGAGCCTAAACCGGTAAATATGTATAAGAGCGCAATCGTTGTATTGCCGGTGTAGTGGGGTCAGATTGTTCTGAATTGCGAATAAGAAGACAAGTCAAAAATTGATTGTATAGCCGAATGGATTGGAAAGTTCAACCATAGAGGGTGAAAGTCCCGTAGGCGAAATGCTATCAACTTGTTTGATCTGCGCCCCGAGTACCACGAAGTAAGTGGAATTTTGTGGGAATCAGGGAGAACCATCTCCTAAGGCTAAATACTCATACGTGACCGATAGTGGAAAAGTACCGTGAGGGAAAGGTGAAAAGTACTCCTAGCAGGAGAGTGAAATAGTACCTGAAACCGTATGCTTACAAACGGTTGGAGTCCCGATTAGTCGGGATGACAGCGTGCCTTTTGGATAATGAGCCTACGAGTTACTCGTACATTGCAAGGTTAAGGTTTTAAGAACCGAAGTCGCAGCGAAAGCGAGTCTGAATAGGGCGATAAAGTAATGTGCGGTAGACGCGAAACCAAGTGATCTATCCTTGTCCAGGATGAAGTCAAGGTAAAACTTGATGGAGGTCCGAACCAGTAAGGGTTGAAAACCTTTTGGATGAGGTGAGGATAGGGGTGAAAGGCCAATCAAACTTGGAGATAGCTCGTATTCCTCGAAATAGCTTTAGGGCTAGCCTCAGGTTAAAGTATAGTGGAGGTAGAGCACTGATTGGGCTAGGGCCCTCACCAGGGTACCAACCCCAGACAAACTCCGAATACCACATATATGATACCTGGGAGTCAGGCAGTGGGGGATAAGCTTCATTGCCAAGAGGGGAACAACCCAGACCACCAGCTAAGGTCCCAAAATAGTAGTTAACAGAGAAAGGATGTTAGATTGCTCAGACAACTAGGATGTTGGCTTAGAAGCAGCCATTCATTTAAAGAGTGCGTAATAGCTCACTAGTCAAGCGATTTAGCGTCGACAATTTGCGGGACTAAAACTACTTACCGAAGCTGTGGGCTCCGAATGGAGCGGTAGAGGAACATTCTATGGGCGATGAAGATGTATCGCGAGATATGTTGGAGCGCATAGAAAAGCAAATGTAGGCATAAGTAACGATAAGAAAGACGAAAAATCTTTCCACCGAAAGTCTAAGGTTTCCTGAGCAATGTTAATCAACTCAGGGTTAGTCGGACCCTAAGCCGAGGCTGAAAGGCGTAGGCGATGGAAAACGGGTTAATATTCCCGTACCTGGTAATATGAGTTTGATCATAAGGAGGGACGCAGGAGTGAATGTCAGCCAGCTGTTGGATTAGCTGGTTTAAGCGAGTAGAAGGAGAGAGTAGGCAAATCCGCTCTTTCATAACTTTGAGACGCGAACAGGAGGACATAGTCCGGAACTGACAGTAATCAGACTGCCGAGAAAATCTTCGTATGAGATTGTATTATCAGCCCGTACCGCAAACCGACACAGGTAGACGGGATGAGTATTCTAAGGTGCTCGAGTGATCCGTGGTTAAGGAACTAGGCAAATTCACCCCGTAACTTCGGGAGAAGGGGTGCCTCTGGTAAGTGAAAGGACTTGCTCCTGGAGCAGAAGGAGGCCGCAGTGAAAAGGCCCAGGCGACTGTTTAACAAAAACACAGGACTCTGCGAAGTCAATTAAGACGAAGTATAGGGTTTGACACCTGCCCGGTGCCGGAAGGTTAAGAGGTGGGGTTAGGACTTTTGTCCGAAGCTCTAAATCGAAGCCCCGGTAAACGGCGGCCGTAACTATAACGGTCCTAAGGTAGCGAAATTCCTTGTCGGGTAAGTTCCGACCT
>JBGRQB010000045.1:0-25543 GCA_041725875.1 Rhodothermaceae bacterium | reverse complement strand
AATTGATGTTAAAATTAAGAGATTCGGTTCATCAAGTTCTTCTACTTTTCCGAAAGGAGATATTCGTTATTACATAACTTCAACGCATAGTAATGGATATCCTAATTTGGGTGACAAAAAAACCAGAGCTAGAATAATTAATAATAATGAAGTCGATAGAAATGGAAGTAGTGTATCGGAAAATTTTGATAACATTGACGTAGTTAAATTATATTTTGATCCTGATGAACTAGGAGTATTATCTACTTCGCAAAAATATGCTGTAGTTATTGAATATTGGTATACAAATTATGACAATTGGACAGATTCTTATTATAAGATAGCTGCGACTGAAAGTGGTAGTGAAGGTCCATATTCTGGAGGGTATGCAATTAGGATAGAGAGGGATTATTCAATGGTTAAATACCCTAAACAAGATTTATGGTTTAAGATCTACAAGCCAGATCCGACAAAACCAGATAACTTGCATAAAAAATGGCTAGAGTATCAAGCACATAATTCTGCATTATTAGCTCAAGATTTAAAAAATAAACTAAATGGAACAAATCTGAAATTATATGCATATAGCGGATATGAAGATCTTTATATTTATCCTGATTATGAATCTCCATTTCAGAGATATAGTGTGCAGTGGGGAAAATTAAAAAATATAGTCGATGTTGTAATATGTGGTTATGGAGCAAATTTAAATATTACTCCTACAATAAATGCGATTGGAGCAAACAAAACATTCATTGGTGGTGGACAAAATCAATCTGATTGTAATTGGGTTTTATCTCAAAATGGCTTTGATGGAATGTTTTATTATTATGCAGGACCCTTTTCTAATGATAACTGGCAATATCCAATGGCTAAATCCAGCTCTTTATCTTATATAGAAAACAAAAAAGAATTAATGGTTTATAATTTTCCTAATCCTTTTAATCCAACAACTAAAATAAAATATTCAATAAAAGAAGATTCGAATGTAAAAATAGTTGTTTATAATATTTTGGGACAACAAGTTCAAACTTTAGTTGATGAAGAGAAATTAGCAGGAAACTATCAGGTTACGTTTAATGCTAAAAGATTACCAAGTGGTTTATATTATTGTAAAATCACCACTAATAAAGAGAATAAAACTATTAAAATGATACTTACAAAGTAATTTATGAATTAGATTTACCTCTACTAACTCATTGTTAGTAGAGGTAGAACTAAATAAAACTCAAATTGTTTATTCAGAATATATTTAAATAAATTTTATTTCAACAAAATCATTTTTCTTGTTTGAGTGAATTCACTTGTAACGATAGTATAAAAATATACGCCACTCATCATATCAGAGGCATCAAACTGATATGTGTGCTGACCCGCAGGAAGTTCTTCATCTACTAATACTTTTACTACTTCTCCTATCAAATTAAATATTTTAAGCGATACTCTGGTTTCCTCTGGAAGTGAAAATGAAATTTTTGTAGAGGGATTAAAAGGATTGGGGTAGTTTTGATCCAGTTTATAATTTTCAGGAGTAATTGAATTTTCATCAACTGAAGTAGTGCCGTTTTCAACATTTCTTACAAGTCTTACATAATTATAAGAACGTGAAGCATCTCCCTGAGGTGCATTGCCAAAGTAGTAGCCATTATTTACAAATGTATAATTTGTGAAATCTCCATTTTTTAAATCACTTCTCTGGCAACCGGCTCCGTGAACATCTTTCCATTCATTTTGCCAATATCCTGTTGCACGCCCAAAAGTAATGTAGACCGCTGCAAAACCGAGTCCGCCTGTTTTTATATGTGTTGTGCTTGTCCAGAACCAGGGATAATCTGTCTCTCCCCCTTCATTTGTAATTTGTGTTGTATTAAACAGCGGATCGATTGATGCAGAGTTTGAAATGTCCGGACCTCTGGAATAATCAACAATACTCTGCATCTCCTTTGCGTTTGGCAGTCGCCAGTCATTATAGCCCAGATAGTTTTCATCATTTTTTTGCTGAACCAGCGCAAGAGCTTCCTGCCAGATAACTCCTGATCTGGGACCGTTGCCTGAGTTTCCGAAATCGTTTTTTGTCCACATTAATCCGGTTGCATTGTCTGTAATTGTTTCATCATTGTTGTCGGTAAAATTGTTAATTCCGTAATCGGTATTTCCTCTCACAAGCATAACTCTTTTAACATCATTCGGAGTCTGGTTCGGGTAACATTTAATTCGTCCGTCTGCAAGGTTTAATCCAAAGGCGCCGGTAAAATTGCTGAGTACTTTTCCTGTGTAAATGTTGTCAGACCAGTATTGTGCATCAATCTCTCTGTCGCCGCCGTCAACATCGCCATATTCAAAAATAAAATAATCTGTATTGATAAAAGGAATATCATCACCTGCTTCCGGCGAAGGATCGGTTCCGTTAAAGTTCATCAATGAGTAGAGTTCTTTCATAGTGGGCAAACGCCAGTCATTGTAACCGCCAAAGTTCTGACTGTTTCTGAGATTGATGTAACTCTGTATTTGTGAGTAAGCTATTTTGTCATCAACATCTATATCACCGTCATTGTCCGTATCACCACTTCGGATCCAGGTTAAACCGGTTATGTTATCATAAACTGTGAGTCCGTCACCACTTAATGTGTAATCTGGCTGATATCCGGTATGTCCGGCATCCTGTCCGAAAAAAGCTTCTCCTTTTAGCGGAGCTGAAATAGCGCCGTTATTGTTAAAGAAAAGAGTTTGTCCGGTATCAACTACTTTGTATGTTTGTCCAAAAGCAGCAGTGACTAACAGTGCAAGCAATAAAAATTTACAGTTTCTGAGATTAAACATCTGAACCTCCATAAGAGAAATTGACTTCATACCATTACAAGTATATGACAAGATGTTGATTGTTTTGGTTTAACGAATTTTCAAAATAATTTCCATTAAAGTTGTCTGGAAATATGGGGTTAAAAGTATGTCTGACACGTAAAAAATTGTTTTTATATTCATAGTTAATTAGCTTGAGAGCAGTAATTATATATAAATATTCGGAAGATAAATGAACAAAATGAAACTGATTATAGCTGTTCTGTCAATTCTGACAATTAACTTTTCCAACGGACAAACCATTTCTATTCTGAAAGATAAAATTGAAAAAATATTAATAGACAAAAATGCTACTGTTGGTGTTTCAATTGCAGGAATCTCCCCTGATGACACAATATCAATAAATGGAGATAAACAATTACCTATGCAAAGTGTTTACAAGTATCATTTAGCTCTAACTGTTTTGCGTGAAGTAGATAAAGGAATATGGGGTTTAAATGATACTATTGAAATTACAAAAGAGCATTTGGATAATTCTCTGTGGAGTGTGATAAGAAAAAAAATTCCTGATGGAGGAATCCTCAAATTGAGCGAAGTAATAAAATATACTGTTGCAAATAGTGATAATGTTGGTTGTGATCTGTTATTCGATATGATCGGAGGCCCAATAATAGCACAAAATTATATGCATGAAACAGGAATTTCGGAAGTAGCGATTAGAGATAAAGAAGCAATGCTGCAAAGTGACTGGAAACTGCAATATCGAAATTGGACTACAGCAAATGCCGCAAATAAAACTCTAAAGCTATTCTATGAGAACAAGGAAAATCAGCTTTCTGCCAAAAGTCATAAATTTCTTTGGGAAATAATGAAGAAATCCTGGTTTGGAAAAATTTCTATGAAAACATATTTACCAGAGAATGTTATCATCGCTCATAAAACAGGTCATTCGGGGAAAAATGATGAAGGAATTACAGGGGCTCAAAATGATATTGGAATAATTTTCCTTCCAAATGGAGGTTACTTTTATTTAAGCATCCTTATTAGTGATTCAACAGAAGAGAGTAAGGTGAATAAAAAAATAATTGCAGATATAGCTAAATTGTCATACGATTATTTTAAAGACAAAAATGAATAGAGCCTGTGATTTTGCCGACTAAAACTAACCACAGACTTAATCAAATCTGTGGTTTTATATAGTAAAAGGGATGATGTTTTATTAACCAATCTGTGTCATTTCTTTTACAATAAAGCTTTCAATGGCTCCGTCAGTGGCTTTTAGGTATTCTTTAAGATGATCATTCTGCATATGTTTTTGCCATAACTCACGTGTTGCCCAGTTTTCGAAAAATAGGAAGAGATTAGGATTTTCATTATCCTGATGAAGATCGTAATTTATGCATCCCTCTTCTGCTCTGGTGGTATCAATAAGTTTAAGCAGTTCACTTTTTACCAATTCTCTTTTTTCCTCTTTTGCTAAAATATTTGCAACGATTGTTAATTTTTGGTTACTCATAATTGGCTCCTTTTATTTTTTTCCTTTGTGTTCAACTTTGTTTTAATATACTATAAAAAATATAGTTGCTAAACTATGTATAGTTAATTAAATTTGCAATAACTATCCAATTGGATAGTTGGTTGTAGAATAAGAATATAAAAAGAGATGAAAACCTATAATTATAACGGAAAAGAATTTCCCTGCTGTACAAGTGTAACAATGGGAATAATTGGGGGTAAATGGAAAAGTGTAATTCTCTATTACCTAATTGAATCTCCCAAACGGTTCAGTGAATTAAGAAAACTAATGCCCAGCGTTACTGAAAGAACATTGAGTATTCAGCTTAAACAACTTGAAGAAGATTCTATAGTAACACGAAAAGTCTATACTGAAAAACCACCTATGAAAGTTGAATATTCCATGACTGATTTTGGTAAAACCCTTATTCCTTTATTAAAAGAGATATCAAAATGGGGGAAATTTGCTGTTGATAACAGTGTAGTAAATGAAGAAGAAAAGATTGAAATCTAAATTATCACCGATTTAATTTTATGGAAATCAGCATTTTGTTTAATGAATTAACTATATGGAATTTTTTTCAGTTAACAGGAATAGGTTTGGGATTTATCCTGTTTTATCTGCTTTTCAGACAAAATAAAAATGTTAAAAATTATTATCCTGTAATTATTTTTCTCATTTTAACTCTGGCCGAATTGCTGAACCAATTTCTTGTAGATGCAAATTTAATTAAACAAATTCCCGCGTTTTTATATCTTATCGAACCTTTTCATATGCTGCCCGGATTGCTCATCTATTTATATGTGAGAAATCATTCGCAAAATAATCACAGCTTTTCTTCAAAAGATTTTATTCTGCTAACGCCGTTTCTTTTTGCATTTATGGTGTATCTCCCTTTTTATTTTTTATCTCCTGCTGAAAAGCTTACCGATTTTAACAAGTTTGGCGGATTGTATCCAGATATTATAGACAATATCTGGGAATGGATTTTTGAGTTTACCATTAATGTTTATTTTCTGATAAAAGCGTTAAAAGAGGTTTCCAGATATAAATCAAATATTAAAGAACAGTTGTCTGATGTAGAAAATGTTGATTTAAAGGTTGTCGGGTTTTTTATCAAAATAAATATTGGA
Organism: Rhodothermaceae bacterium; assembly: GCA_041725875.1. GTDB lineage: Bacteria > Bacteroidota > Ignavibacteria > Ignavibacteriales > Melioribacteraceae > JBGRQB01. Next base: position 20,116 of record JBGRQB010000045.1, on the reverse strand, counting down.
ATTTATTCAACCGAGCTGCTTTTTGTTTATTTAACTTTCTGGGGATTTCCCTACTACAATGTGCTTTTTAACTTTTTCCATTTTGCAGAAATTCTTTTGTTGTTCTGGCTTGTTTACGATGGAATAGTTTCTCACAAACATATTCTTGAGCTTCGTAAAGGATGGATCAAACTTCCTCAGACTGACATCCGGGAAAAGAATGAAGTGATGAAATATGCAAAATCAGCTTTAAATGAAGAATCTTCTCTTGAGCTTCAAAGCAGACTCACCACTTATATGAAAGAACATAAACCTTTTCTCGATCCGCAGTTAAGAATTAAATCTCTTTCAGATAAACTTGAAGTTCCTTCACATCAGATTTCGCAGGTGATTAATGAAAGATTTAATCAAAATTTTTACGAATTTGTGAATAGTCACAGAGTTGAAGAAGCAAAAGTTTTACTGACTAATCCCGGACACGAAAATTTTACCTTATCCTCAATTGGCTACGAAGCAGGATTCAATTCCAAATCTGCATTCTTTAATGCTTTCAAAAAAAATACGAACCAGACTCCGGCTCAGTTCAAAACTTCTCAATCAATCCGAAAATAATCTCCAAAGCGGTTTTCAGACGTTTTTTGTGGTTCTGACTTATAAACCAGTACCAATCTTTTTATCAAAACTTCTAGTTTGCGCATAAATTTTAGAATTTAGGAGCAGAGATGAAAAAAGTAATTTTAATGGTGTTGTTAACGGCGTTGTTGTTTGGCGGAGAAAATGGGAAGTCTGTAAACACCAATAACAAATTTGATGTAATAATTGTAGGTGGCGGATTTAGTGGTCTGACAGCGGCATATCTACTTAAAGAAAAAAACATATTGGTTTTGGAAAAAGAGGAAGCAGCAGGCGGGCGCTGTATTTCAGGGGAATGGAACGGGTTTCATTATCCCAAAGGAACCGAATATATTGGTAAACCTGATCCGGAAATGCAGGAATTTTTTGATGAACTGGGAATTGAGACAGAAGAAATTCCACCTCCTACAGATGGAGTGGCAATGAACGGAAAGTTTTATTTTTCCGAAAATCTGCTCAATTTTCTCACAAAGGAAGAACAGAAACAATATTATGACCTGCAGGAAAAATTAATTGAGTTAAATAATAAGGGAATTGAAGAAGCGGTTTTTGACAGGCAAAAGCTTATTAATAAATATAAAGCGCTCGACAAAATTTCCGTGAAGGAATGGTACACAGAAAATGGTTATTCCCCTGTAATTCAAAAATTTGTTGATGTTGAAAACCGGGGTCTGTTCGGGACTGATAATGCAAACTTTTCAATGTTTTTTAATATACCGGAAATGGCATTTAATCTTCCTGATCCTTCATCAATAGAAGAGAGTGAAGTTTACTCTTTTAATAATGGAATGTTCAGCATAATTGAAGCTTTAACTTCAAAGCTTGGTGATAAAGTTATAACAGGAGCTGTTGTTGAAGAGGTTAAAGTAAATAAAGATAAGTCAGTAGCAGTGACTTACGTCAAAAACGGAGAGAAAATAAAGGTTTTTGCCAAAAGTGTAATTATGTCAACTCCTGCACCTGTGACTGGAAAAATTGTAAAAAATTATTTTTCACAAGAAGTAAAATCTGTTTTGAGCGGCATCAAATACTCTCAATATGCTACAATAAACTTTTTTACAACTAAAAGATTTCTGAAAGATACCTGGTCGGTATCCTGCATTGACGAAGGGGAAGTAGTTACTTTGTATGATGTTATCAGACCGCAGGTTTCAAAGAATTATAATGGCAAATCAATTTTATCAGTTTATATGGCTCCCGAAAATGCGTTTGATTTTAAATTCATTTACAAGACTGGTAATCAGCTTGTGAAAAGCGCATATAAAACACTCAATAAATATTACAGCGGATTTGAAAATGAAGTTTTAGGGTTTGATATAAATCGTTTTCAATATGCATTCCCGATTTTTGAGCCAGGATATGGTAAAAAGATAAATATTTTGCGAAGAGATAAAACTGTAAAGGGACCGATATTTCTTGCCGGAGATTATATGGTTTATGCAATTGTTGACGGTGCTTTAATCAGCGCTTATAAAGCAGTTTACAGAGTTGAAAAATATTTGAAAACAAATTAGTAATGATTATCAGTCTTAAAAACTGATTAACGACAAAGAATTTGAAAGTCAGGGTTTAGATGAATTGGATATTGGCTCACTTTGCAGGTGATTTTTTATTGCAAAATGACTGGATGGCAGAAAATAAAAAGAATAGCAGTTTTGCTTGTTTGGTTCATGTGTTTTTCTACATAATCCCTTTTATGTTTCTTGGATTAAGTGCTGTACAGCTGAGTTTAATTGCAGTGCAGCACTTTATTCAGGATCGTACCAGATTTGTGGTCTGGTATTGCAATTTGCTGGGAAAGTTCAGAAAAAAAGAAAACTCCGCAATAGGTTATATGATTGTAGATAACATATTTCATTTGCTCTGGATTAATTTTGTGATTTTGTATGTAGATTAATACTGTTAACCCAACTCGGGGTATTGGGTAATCCGTTCATTTTGTTGTGAACGGATTTTTATTTTGGATAAAATTTTTCCAGACTTTAATTCCAGAACGTATTTTATTAATTTTAGTTTTCCCAATATGAAAAACATATTAATTAAAATATCGTCAATAATATTTCTGGGCGTTTTTCTGTTTAATCTTGCAGGCTATTTGCTGGTGTTCAAATCTTTTCAATATTTAATAAGAAGAGAAATAAAACAGCAGATAAAAATGAGTGTTCCTGAAGATCAGCTTGAAAAAATCACTTTTTCAAAAAATGAAAAAATACTCTGGGTAAAAGCTGATAAGGAATTTATCTACAAAGAGAATATGTATGACGTTGTCAGAACCGAGCAGACAAAAGATAAAATTACATTTTATTGTATTCACGATTTTAAGGAAACAAAACTTTTTGCCGGAATTGATAACGTTGTAAAATCGCAGATGAACGGAAATAGTAAAAGAACCCGACAAATAAATATTCTTCTCAAACAGATAGTAAAAGATTACTATTCGCCTTCGCCTGATAATTCGTTTGAGTTGGGTGAATCGGTTATTCAATGGTTCAGGCAAAATTCAAATATCAAATACATTTATTCCGAAGTGAAAACACCCCCTCCCCAATTTTCAATAGCTTAAATATTAAAATTTAACTATTGATTATTCACAAACTACGGAAATAGAAATGAAGACAAAATACTTTATTGTTGTTTTGTTCTGTGTGTCATTTTTTGTCTCTGCACAAACTGTAACAGTTGTAGATTCGGAAAGTGATAAACCTGTTGAATATGTTGTAATTAAAAGTGCAGATAACATTGCAATAACAAACAGCGCAGGTAAAGCAGATTTAAGCAAATTTAATAAAAAAAACATTCTCACTTTTGAGCATATGTCATATACAGATTTTTCAACAACTTTTGCAAAACTGAAAGAACAAAACCTTGTTGTGAAACTTTCAGCAAGTATCGTAAAAATGAATGAAGTTGTTGTGTCTGCAAACAGATGGGAGCAGACTGTAAAAGAGGTTCCTAACAAAGTTCAGCTTGTTAAAGCAAAAGATGCTGAATTTTTTAATCCGCAAACAGCCGCTGATTTAATCGGACTTTCGAATCAGGTATTTATACAAAAAAGTCAGATGGGCGGAGGCAGCCCGATGATAAGAGGTTTTGCAACAAACAGAATTCTTATTGTGGTTGACGGTGTAAGAATGAATAACGCAATTTACAGAGAAGGAAATTTGCAAAATGTAATTTCACTCGATGCAAACAGTCTTGAAAACACTGAAGTTATTTTCGGACCCGGTTCCGTTATATACGGAAGTGATGCTGTGGGTGGCGTAATGAGTTTTCATACACTTAATCCTCGTCTGAGCTCCGCCAATAAATGGGAAGTATCCGGTAATGCACTTACAAGATACAGCAGTGCAAATAATGAAAAAACAGGACATCTTGATTTTACTTTCCGAAACAGAAAATGGGGATTTGTTACAAGTCTTACTTACAGTGATTTCGATGATCTGAAAATGGGAAGTAACGAAAATGATGAATATGTCAGACCCGAATATGTTGAAATTAAAGATGGAAAAGATAACATAGTTCAAAACTCTGATAAAAATGTTCAGAAGTTTTCAGGATATGATCAGTTTAATTTTATGCAGAAAGTGAGATTTAAACCAAATACAAAATGGGATATTAATTACGGATTTCATTATTCCAGACTCACAGATGTACCCCGTTATGACAGGTTAATTCAATATAAAAGTGGAAAACTGAAATATGCCGAATGGTATTATGGTCCGCAAAAATGGATGATGAATAATCTTTCCATTCGTCACTCTGATAAAAATTCACTTTACGATGATTTGAAAATTATTCTTGCTCATCAAGACTATGAAGAGAGTCGTCACGACAGAAAATTTGGTAAATCAGCCATAAGAGAAAGAACCGAAAATGTGAATATACTTTCTGCAAATATTGATGTTTACAAAAAGTATGATGAAACAAGCACATTATACTACGGACTTGAAGCTGTGTACAACAAAGTAAATTCTGACGGTCATCAAAGAAATATTTTTACAGGCGAGAAAGAAGATTACGCAAGCAGATATCCGGACGGATCGAAATATTACTCTTATGCTCTTTATCTGAACTACAAAAATAAATTAAACAGCAAGATGACATTTATTTCAGGTATCAGATATAGCCAGGTTGTTCTGGAATCTAAATTTGATAAGCAGTTTTATGACTTCCCTTTTAATGAAATAGAAATCAATACCGGAACATTTAATTATAGTCTGGGAATAGCATACAAACCGGCACACGATTTGCAAATTAATGTAAATGCTTCAACCGGTTTCCGCGCTCCAAATATTGATGACATTGGAAAAGTATTTGATTCGGAACCAGGCAGTGTTGTTGTGCCAAATCCTGATTTATCATCTGAGTATGCACACAACATTGAAGCTACAATAATCAAACATTTTAACAACAGATTAAAAATAGAAGCAACAGGATTTTATACAATCCTTAAAGATGCAATGGTAAGACGCGATTTCACTTTTAATGGTAAGGATTCCATAATGTATGACGGAACAATGAGCAAGGTTCAGGCTCTTGTTAATGCAGATAAAGCAACTGTGTATGGATTACAATTAGGAATTGATGCACAACTGCTGAAGGGATTGTCATTAAGATCCATCCTGAACTACACCAAAGGTGAAGATCAGGATGATGTGCCTTTACGTCATGTTGCTCCACTCTTTGGAAGTACACATCTTATCTATCAGGTTAAAAATCTTAAAGCTGATTTATATGCAGTTTACAACGGAGAAATATCTTACGAAGATCTGGCTCCTTCTGAACAAAGTAAAACACATATGTATGCAACTGACGGAAATGGAAATCCTTATTCACCATCCTGGGTTACTTTTAATTTGAAGACAAGCTATTTAGTGTCTAAAAATTTACAACTTACAGGAGGAATAGAAAATATTTTTGACAAACGTTACAGACCATATTCCTCAGGAATTGTTGCTCCGGGCAGAAACTTTGTGTTCTCTCTTAAAGCATCAATGTAGTTTTTAACTGAATAAATTTAATTTCATCCCGTGATCGAAAATTCGGTTACGGGATTTTTTATGAAACAAAATTTAAAAATACTTGACTAGTTAAGTATTTAAACGTAAGTTTACTTAACTGGTTAAGTAAAATGGATTGTAAATGGAAAATGATTTTTTAAGAGAACTGGAATTTTTGGGAGTTACAGCAAGATTAAAAAGATTGAGCGATACTCTGTCAAAACATATTAAAGATTTATATAAAGAGAATAATCTGGAAATTGAACCAAGCTGGCATTTGATATTTTTATATCTGGAGAAAAATGGTGTAAGTACAATGAGTGAAATAGCAGAAGCTCTTCATTTTTCACAGCCTGCCATAACCAAAATGTTAAACAGAATGTCAAACAAAGGATATATTGAAGTTACCAGAGATAAAACAGATACCAGAAAGAAAAATATTCAGTTATCAAAAAAAGCAAAAAAAGAGTTTCCTGAATTTTTGAGAGTTTGGAATGGCGGTCAAAAAGCTGTTAAACAAATACTCCGCACAAACAAACATTTCCTGCCGGCTCTGGAAAGTTTTGAAAATCAAATTACTGCTAAAAGTTTTAACGAACGCGCCGGTAAAAATATAAAATGATTCAGAAGATATTCTAAAGGAAAAGGAATATGATTTCAATTGGAAACACACCGCTTATAAAGTTGAATAAACTAACAGATAAAGATTGCGCGGATATTTATGTAAAATTCGAAGGCGCAAACCCTACAGGCAGTATGAAAGACAGAATGGCTCTTTCGATGATTGAAGGTGCAGAACGCAGAGGTGAACTTAAACAGGGCGACAAAGTTGTTGAATATACCGGCGGAAGTACAGGCAGCTCACTTGCAATGGTTTGTGCAACAAAAGGATATGAATCACACTTTGTTTCATCAAATGGTTTTTCTGAGGAAAAACTTCAAACAATGAGAGCATTTGGTGCAACAGTTGAAATTGTTCATGCTGAAAACGGAATTCTCACTGCAAGTGTTATTGATAAAATGATTTCACGCACAAAAGAATTAATTACCGAACCCGATACATTCTGGCCAAATCAAATTCACAATATTGATAACAAACTTGGTTATCATTCAATGGGAAGAGAAATAGTAAAAGAACTGGGAAGTGATATCGATGAGTTTGTTGCTGTTGTCGGTTCAGGGGGATGTATATCCGGTAATGCTGAAATTTTGAAAGAGAATAATCCAAATATAAAAATTGTTGCAGCAGAACCGTATCACGTTAGAAATATTTCTGGTGGCGATACAAGCGGAAAACATAAATTGGAAGGAATCGGACTTTCATTTCTACCGGAAATTTTCAGAAAAGATTTGGTGGATGAAGTTATCTCTGTGAAAGATGAAGATGCATACAGAACAGCAAATGAGCTGGCAAAAAAAGAAGGAATTTTTGGCGGAATTACATCGGGAGCAAATGTATGGGCCGCTCTTCAAAGAGCAAAAGAAATTGGATCCGGTAAAAAAGTTGTAACAGTTATAATTGATTCCGGTTTAAAATATCTGAATGGAGATTTGTATCAATAACTCGATAGTTAATTCTAAATTGATATCAGGTGAACTATGAAATTTTATTCAATCGGAGTTTATAATTTAACAGAAGAAAATTTTTTTAACAAACTCACTGAAAATAATATCGATCTCTTTTGCGATATAAGAATGCGCAGAGCAGTCCGCGGTTCAAAATATACATTTGCAAATAGCAGGAAATTGCAGAGTAAACTTCAAGAATTAAAAATAGATTATTTACATCTCGAAGGTCTTGCTCCTACAAGAAATATGCTGGAAATTCAATTTAGTGAGGATAAAAAATTAAAGATTAAACAATCGGAAAGAAAAGAGCTGGCAGAGGAATATATCTGCAACTATCAAAAAGAAATATTGGAACCGTTCGATTTGGATTTGTTTTTTAACCAGCTCAAAATTCGAAATGTGAAAAATATAGTTTTCTTTTGCGTAGAAGAAAACCCCGCAGGTTGTCACAGAAATCTGGTTTTAAACGCCATCAAAAAAAGAGGATTTGAAACCATTCATTTATAGTTTCATCTCAATCATTTCAGATCGGAAAATAATATTTCCCTTCCATTATAAGTATCATTAATTTAGCATTTACTATTCGAAATTTTATTTATGTAAAGTGTAATACTGTCTGAAGAAAGAAACTAGTTCAATTTTCAGAGAGAGAGTTTGAGGAGAATGAGATGAAAAAAGTTGGTATAATCAGGTGTCAGCAGACAGAAGATGCTTGTCCGGGAACAACAGATTTTAAAGTTGCAGCTAATGGAAAGCTGGCATTTCAGGAGTCAGGACCTGTTGAAGTTGTAGGATTTGTAAGCTGCGGCGGATGTCCGGGCAAAAAAGCTGTCTTTCGTGCAAAAAACATGGTTGATCGCGGAGCTGAAGGAATTGCATTTGCATCCTGTATTTCAAGAGGAAATCCAATCGGGTTTGCCTGTCCCCATTTTGATCAAATGAAAAAATCGATAATAAAAAAAGTTGGTGAAGAAATAGAAATTTTTGATTACACGCATTAACAAAAGCACTTATTAAAAAGTGAGGAATTTATGAGTCCGAAAGAATTAATACAACAATGGGTTGAAGCCTTTAACAAAGGCGATGCAGAATTAATTTCCCGGTTTTACGCAGAGGAAGCAATTAATCATCAGGTAGCAAATGATCCTGTTACCGGAAAAAATGCAATTAAAGAAATGTTTGTAAATGAATTTGCTCAAGCTGATATGACCTGCATTGTTGAAAATATTTTTGAGGATAAAGATTGGGGAATTCTTGAATGGAAAGATCCGCTTGGATTAAGAGGATGCGGATTTTTCCAGACCAAAGATGATAAAATAATTTTCCAGCGGGGTTACTGGGATAAACTTTCGTTTCTGCGTATGCACAATCTTCCGATACCGCAAAAATAAATTACGACAAAAATTATTTAAAACTCTTTTCCGATAAAGTAAAATTTATCGGAAATGTTTTTAAAAATATATTGGCATTTAAAATTAAGATTTTTATATTTCGTTCATTAACGAAATGAAAATGGTGTGGATAAAGTTACTTCAATATATAAAGCCCTTTCTGATAAAAACAGATTAAGAATTCTTAAAGCTCTGCAGGCAAGGTATTTGTGTGTGTGCGAAATAAGAGAATTACTTGATCTTGCTTTATCTACGGTTTCCCAACATCTTAAGTTATTAAAAGATACCGGTTTTATTCTTGAAGAAAAGGATGGGAAATGGGTTAATTTTAAAATTAATCCTCGTCCGGCTGATCCGAGAATTGCAGCAATTTTATCGAGTCTTGATTTTTGGATAAATGATGAAAACATTATTATAAATGATAAAGAACGTATAAAATCTCTTGATCGCAACGAGATTTGTAATATCTAAAAAATTTTATGCAACATTTCGGTAAAAACCGAAATGAATGAAGTGGAATAAGAAAATCAATAAATATGAGATAAAGATGTTCAAAAACAAAGGGAACCAGATTGGGGTCATAAAAAATTTTTCTCCAAAAGAAGTGTATGAGGAATGCTGCAGCGGAGCCTGGCTTCTTGATTTAAGAAGGAGTAATGAAATAAACTATAAAAGTTTTGATGTTGAAAATTTGATAATTGCCCGTCCTGAAGAAGTAAAGGAAAATTTTGAAGATTTACCAAAAGAGAAACCGCTTATTGTTGCGGATAATGCGGGAATAAGAAGTAAACAAATTATTGAATTTTTGCAGGAAAAAGGATTCACAAATCTTGCTAATTTGTCAGGCGGAATGTTTGAGTGGGATAAAGATAATTTGCCATTGCGAATAAATAATCGTGAACAGTTAAATGGTTCCTGCTTATGCGCGCTCAGACCAAATAAAACCAGAAAATAAAAAATTAAAAGTTGTCTCAGGTATGTTATGAAAAAAATGATAGTTGTTTTACTTCTTTTGCCAATATGGTTTTTGCTCTATTTTAATCTGGAATCGATCACAGATTTTTTTATTTACACGTTGTTCAATTTTGAAAAAGGGACACATCTTACCGAAGCCGTTTGGTTTTTTGTTTTTGAAGTCCCCAAAGTACTTCTTCTGCTATTGCTTATAGTTTTTGCCATCGGAATAGTAAGAACATATTTTTCACCGGAGCGAACAAGAAAACTTTTAGGCGGAAAAAAAGAGTTTTACGGAAATATTCTTTCTGCAAATCTTGGTATTGTAACACCTTTCTGTTCCTGTTCTGCTATCCCGCTTTTCCTTGGTTTTGTAGAAGCAGGCATTCCGCTTGGAGTAACATTTTCCTTTTTAATTGCAGCACCAATGATCAATGAAGTTGCGTTGGTTCTTTTGTTTGGATTGTTCGGCTGGCAAACAACTTTGCTTTATGTCGGAACCGGATTATTTATTGCCGTTTCAAGCGGATGGCTGATTGGCAGATTAAAACTGGAAAAATATCTTGAAGACTGGGTGCAGGAAATTCAGACTAAAAAAGATATAGAATATGTTGAAGTAAAACTTACGCTTGACGAAAGAATTGAAAAAGGAATTGAAGCAGTAAAAGAAATTGTAGGAAAAGTGTGGATTTATGTGGTTCTTGGTATTGCAGTCGGAGCCGGAGTTCATGGTTATGTGCCGGAAAATTTCCTTGCAGGAATGATGGGTAAATCAGCCTGGTGGTCGGTTCCCCTTGCTGTTATTATGGGAATACCGATGTACTCCAATGCTGCCGGAATTGTTCCTGTCATTCAAGCCTTAATAGGTAAAGGTGCTTCTCTTGGAACCGCGCTTGCATTTATGATGTCGGTTATTGCACTTTCACTTCCCGAAATGATAATCTTAAAAAAAGTTTTAAAACTCCCGCTTATTCTGACTTTCATAACTATAGTCGGGACAGGTATAATATTGGTGGGATTTATATTTAATCTAATTTATTAAAGGAGAAAAAATGATTGTGAAAATTCTCGGAACAGGTTGCAAAAAATGTTTAACTCTTGAAGAAAAAGTAAGAGAAGTAATAAAAACAAATGGACTTGAAGCAGAGGTAACAAAGGTTCAGGAATTAAATGAAATTATGAAATATGGTGTTATGATGACACCGGGATTGGTTGTAAATGAAAAAGTAAAATGCGTGGGAGCAATTCCAAAAGAGGAAGAGATTTTGAAATTACTGACTGAAGACTAAAATTTTTTACAAAATAAAGGGGAGAAATTATGAGTAAATGTTGTAGTTGCGGCGACTCAAAAAAGAATTTAATCTATTCGTGTTCCGGTGCTGCCAACACAGGATATCTTGCAGATAATGTAGCAAGAAAACTGATGAAAGAAAACAAAGGTAAAATGACTTGTCTTTCTGCAATTGGAGCAGAGTTATCCGGATTTGTTGAGTCGGCAAAATGTGTGGAGAAAAATTTGGTAATTGATGGTTGTCCGGTTGCCTGTGGTAAATTAATATTTGAAAAACAGGAACTGCCTTTTGAACATTTTGTATTAACCGAATTTGATGTGGAAAAAGGAAAGACGGAAATTACCGAATCAGTTATAGATGAGATTACAAAAAAACTTTCAACTAAAATAGGATAATCAGATGAAAAAGAATGTTTTACTGATATTGAGTTTTGTAATATTTTCAGGGATAATGTTTGCACAAAGCGGGAGTTGCTGCAGTGCAAAACCAAAAGTAACTTTTGTGGAGTTGGGTTCTAAAAACTGTATTCCTTGTAAAAAAATGCAGCCTGTTATGGATGCAATTGAAAAGAAATATGGCAAGCAGGTGAAAGTTGTTTTTCACGATGTGTGGAAAGCTGATCAGAAAAAATATGCAACACAGTATAAAATAAAAATAATTCCTACTCAGGTATTTTTAGATGAAAACGGAAAAGAATTTCATCGTCACGAAGGATTTTATCCTGAAAATGAAATAGATAAAATATTGCAAAAAAAAGGATTAAAAGTTATCAAAAAGGATAACAAATGATTGATAGCTTGTTTAATCTTCTTTATGAATGGATGACAGGGACTGTCTCGGTTGCAGTAATTGCATCATTTGGCTGGGGAGTGCTCAGTATCATTCTTTCACCTTGTCATCTATCAAGTATTCCGTTAATCATAGGCTACATAAGTTCTCAGGGTAAAATTTCTGCAAAAAAAACTTTTGCAATCTCTATGGTTTTTTCAACAGGTATTTTAATTACAATTGCATTGATTGGAATTGTAACAGCTTATTTGGGCAGACTTATGGGAGATGTAGGAAGTTTTGGAAACTATATTGTTGCTGCGATATTTTTTGTTGTCGGGTTATATTTGCTCGACATAATTAATTTGAACTGGAATTCTTTAAAATTAAAACAAACCAAGTCTTCAGGATTAATTGCCGCTTTGGTTTTAGGTTTGTTATTTGGGATTGCTCTTGGTCCATGCACATTTGCATATATGGCACCGGTGCTTGGAGTTGTTTTTCAGACAGCGCAGACAAACTACCCTTTGGCAATTGTATATCTTCTTGCGTTTGGAATAGGGCATTGTGCTGTAATTGCCGGAGCGGGAATGCTTGCCGGAAAAGTTCAAAATTATTTGAACTGGAGTGAAGAATCAAATATCTTAAAATGGATAAAACGTATCTGTGGTATTCTGGTAATTATGGGCGGAATATATCTGATATTTACAACGTTTTAACAGATAAAAAAATCTGAAAATTATAAACCCCTTTCCCGGGGTTTTGTTTTATTCTCAAATCAAAATTCCCAAAGCTGTTGCGATTATCATTCTAAATGATAGTTTATATTCTGATTATTAATTATTTCTTCCAAGAGGAAATTATGGGCAAAAAGATAAATAAAAGTCTTTATCATTCCGATGTAGAAAGAAACTGGCACCTTGTTCTCTTTCTGGTTACCGGAATAATTCTCCCGCTGTTAATCTGGGAATTTGAAGGAAATGAATATATAGGAACCTCTCACGGGCACGCAGTTATAGAAATAACAGGTTCTCTCTTTGCATTACTCACCGGAGTATTGCTGCTTAAATATTCTCAGGTAGTTGATAATCGCTATTTTCTTTTTGTCGGACTCGGATTTCTTATTAACGGATCGTTTGATTTTATTCACGGCATTTTTTCATTTCCATTTATTCTAAATGAAGAAGAATTACTAAGATTTAAAGCCTTTTCTCCCGGGATGTATTTATCAGGACGCATAATGCTTGCTTCCCTTTTTATTATAGCGGTATTTTCAAACAACAGTTTTTTTGAAAAGAAAAAATTAAAAAATGAAAATTCGTTTATAATTTTAGGAACCGTTATAATATCATCGGTTCTTATGTTTATTCTCTTTTTCTCAAATCTTTCAGATAAAGTAAGCATCGATATTTTGGCCGCACAAACTTTTGATTTCATTTTAGGATTTCTCTTTCTTGTTGCTCTTATTTTATTTGCCGTCGATTATCTCAAAAGAAAAAATATTTTCACCTACTGGCTGGCGCTTTCATTGCTGATAGGGTTTTTCAGTCAGACAGCATTAACCTTGTCAAAACAGGAATTTGATATATGTTTTGAAATCGGTCATTTTTATAAAGTGGCCGGATATATTGTTCCTCTTGCCGGATTTACTTTGTATCAATTTAAATATTTACTCCAGACACAAAATCCTTTATCAAAATTTCCCGAGCTGGAAGATGTTGTTTCTGTTAATTCTGAAGTTTCTCTTCACGATCAGCTTGAAGAATATTTCAGCAGATTAATGCAGACTGTTGAATCAGCTATTATGACTATCTGGGAACTGGATGTAAAAAGTGATTTGATTGCGGGAAATAATCAATGGAAAAATATGTTTGCTCTGGAAAAAGATGTTACAAGAACCGAATGGCTGAATTGTATATATGAAGAAGATAAAAAAGGGAATCAGACAGCATACGAAAAACATTTGTCGGGTGAAGTTGAGTATTACGATCACGAATTCAGATATTTTAATACTGAAATTAATAAGCAAATATGGTACAGAATAAGAGGAAAAATTATTGAGTGGGATGAAGAAAACAAACCTCTTAAACTTTTGGGTATTTGTCTTGAAGTAACAGAAAGCAGAAATAAAGAGATTCGTGAATTAATGGAAGAAAAGAAATTCCATAACTTGTACGATAGCTCTCCTGATTTGCACGGATCTGTTTTAGTAGCAACAGGTAAACTCTATGAATGTAATGAAACGCTTTTGAAAGAGCTTGGTTATGAACGACACGAATTAATTGGACAATCAATTTTCAAGCTTTATGATGATTCTATTTTACCAAAAGTTAAAGAAGCATTTCAGAGTTTTTTAAAGACCGGAATAGTAAGAGACGAAGAACTCAGGTTGAAACGAAAAGATGGTTCGTCATTTGATGTTAGTCTGAATGTAAACTCCATCAGAGACAAAGACGGAAATATTTTATATAGTACTTCCACCTGGCGCGACATAACATATAAAAAAGAAGTTGATAAAAAACTGAATCTTCTGCTGGATGAATTAAGAAGCTCTAATGAAGAGCTTGAACAGTTTGCTTATGTTGCTTCGCACGATTTACAGGAACCGCTTAGAATGGTTGCCAGTTATACCGAACTACTTTCCCGCAGATATGGACATCAGCTTGATGACGATGCCCGCGATTTCATCTACTATGCTGTGGATGGTTCCAAAAGAATGAAAAACCTTATAGATGATCTGCTTGAATATTCCAGAGTAAGCACAAGAATACAGCCATTCAAAATGGTAGATCTTAATAAACTTCTGGAAGAAGTTATGTTGTTGTTAAAACCTGAAATAGATGACAAAAAGGCGGAAATTAAAATTGCAGAAATGCCTGAAATTATGGGCTCGGAAGTTCAGCTTTCTAGATTATTTTCAAATCTTATAAGTAATGCGTTAAAGTTTACAATTACAGAAGAAGTTCAGGTTGATGTTGCGGTTGAAGAAAGTAAAGAGTATTTTACATTTTCAGTAAAGGATAGCGGGATAGGGATAGAAGAAAAATATTTTGATAAAGTTTTTCAGGTTTTTCAACGGTTAAACAATAAAAAAGATTTTAGCGGAACAGGAATAGGATTGGCCGTCTGTAAAAAAATTGTAGAAAAACACAGCGGCAAAATCTGGATAGAATCGGAAATAAATAAAGGTACAACATTTCATTTTACAATTAAGAGGTTTTAATGGAGCAAAACTTATCAATTATTGATATTCTTCTTGTTGAAGATAATCCGGGCGATGTGCGGTTAACCCAGGAAGCTTTAAAAGACAGTAAAATTAAAAATTCACTTTATATTGTCGATAATGGCGAAAAAGCAATAGATTTTCTGTATAAGCGCAATGGATATGAAAAAGCATCTACGCCTGATTTGATAATTCTGGATTTGAACCTGCCTAAAAAAGATGGTAAAGAAGTTCTCGCAGAGATAAAATCGGATGAAGACCTCAAGCATATACCTGTAGTAGTATTAACAACTTCTAAAGCTGAAGAAGATATACTGAAATCGTATAAACTATACGCAAATTGCTATGTAACTAAACCGTTGGAACTTGATAATTTTATAGAAGTTGTCAGAACAATTGAAAATTTCTGGCTCACTATTGTAAAGCTTCCACCGGAAGAAACTTAAAATCTGACTGAGAAATCAGTCAACTATTCGAAAGGCAAATTGTGAAGGGTTAGGGAAATGGCAACAAAAGAAAAAGTTAATGTTCTGTTAATTGAGGACAATCCGGGTGATATTAGACTTATAAAAGAATTTCTTGCTGCCAGAGAAGAAGTATTATTTATTGTTGATGTTGCAAGAGATCTGGATGACATAGCTAGGTTAAGCAGTAATGAAAATTATACAATAATTTTATGTGATTTAAATTTACCCGGAAGTAATGGGATAGAAACTTTCCAGCTGGTTCATAAACTATTTAACGAAATTCCTATTATTGTACAGACGGGAATTAACGATAAAGATCTTGGCAAACTTGCCGTTTCCGAAGGAGCGCAGGATTATCTGCAAAAAGGTACTTTTGATGATCACCTTTTATACAAAGCTATTTCATATGCAATTGAAAGACATCAGCTTGTAAAAAATCTTACCGCAGAAATAATCAGTAAAGAACGTGCAAAAATATTTGAAGATATTTTTGAAAACTCAAGTGTCGGAGTTTATAAAACAACCTGCGGCGGCGAGTTTATTCTGGCTAATCAGGCATTTGTTAAACTTCTGGGATTTGATTCGTTTTAAGAATTAAAGAAACGAAATGCTGCTGATAATTATCTTAAACCGGAAAAACGAAAAGCTTTTCTGGATAGAATTCGTAAAGCCAACAAAATTCATGGCCGCGAAGAAAAGTGGGTTAGAAAAGATGGAAGTGTTGTAATTGTAAGGGAAAGCGCCAGAACTATCAGAGATGAAAAAGGTGAAATATTATATTACGAAGGAACTGTTGAAAATATTACAAAGAAAAAAGAAGCAGAAGAAAAGATAAAAAGCTACAACAAAAAGCTTAAAAAACTTAATGAAGATAAAAACAAATTCTTTTCAATTGTTGCACACGATTTAAGAAACCCTTTTGTTCCCCTGCTCGGCTTGCTTAATCTTTTATCAGATGAATATTATGATATGGACGACGACGAAAGATTATGCCATATAAAAAATATTGAAGAGATTACAAACAATACGTTTAATTTGTTAAAAGAGCTTCTTGATTGGGCACGTGTGCAGATGCAGACTGCAAAAATTGAAAAGCATTCAATAAATCTTCTGGAAATTATTAAGAAAAATATTGACCTGGCAGAACCTGCGAGTCTGGATAAAAGAGTACACATCGATCTTGCAACAGACTGCGACATAAATGCTTTTGCCGATTATAATATGGTTGATGCAGTTGTCAGAAATTTTATATCAAATGCAATAAAATATACAAAAGAAGATGGCAGAGTAACTATTTCCTGTTTTTCCGAAGATTCAAATGCAATATTAAAAGTGGAAGATACAGGAATTGGTATGTCAAAATATAATCTTGATAATCTTTTTACCATCGATAAAATAAAATCACGACCCGGAACAAAAAGTGAGGCCGGAGCCGGACTCGGACTTATCCTTTGCAACGAATTTGCCGAACGTAACGATGGCAAAATCTGGGCAGAAAGCAAAGTTGGAAAAGGAAGTAAATTTTATCTTAAACTTCCCCTTAATTAAACTTTAATGCTTTTGGAAAGAATTTCAATAATTTTTGCAATTGCCGGATTTTGTAAACTTTTTTTCGGGTAAGATAAACCAATCTCTCTGTAGCATTGCGGACCGTTAAATTTTTTAATCTGAAATCCCTGCCAGGGATTTGCATAAGATTCCGGCAAGAAGGTAATTCCCAATCCTGCAATCAATAAAGTTAAAACCTCATCTTTTGTTGAACAGTTTGCAACTGTATTCCATTTATTTTCCGAATTACTTAAAACTGCAAGTGTCTGCTGATGAGCTTCACAGGGCGGACAATGAATAAATGCTTCATCTTTTAGATCACTCTGTTCAATTATCTCTTTTTCTGCAAGCGGATTACTGTCAGGAATACACAAAACATAATCTTCTTTTAGCAACGGAAGAAACAAATCTTCTTCATATTTCCATTCGCGTACAAGCAGATTTATTTCGCAATCTCTTCCCATTGAACGCACGTCCCACTCAATTGAATCAATTTCGTTTGTGAGTTTTTTGAAAAAGTCGCTTTTATAATTTTGCGGCAGACTCTGAGCAACGCCTATACATACTTTTTGTTTATAAACTTCCTGTTTGAAAATGTCGGGCAGAGAATCAAGTTCACCTAAAATTCGTTTTGCAATCGGGTACAAATAATGAGCTTCTTCTTTAATTACAACTCCCCGTTTGTGACGACTGAAAAGTACTTTACCAATATCCTCTTCAAGCTGTTTTATTCCGTTGGAAATATTTGGCTGGGAAACAAAACATTGCTCGGCAGCACGGGTAAGGTTTTTCTGTTCATAAACAGCGATAAAAAATTTAAGTAATCTTGCATCCATAAATAATAATTATGATAATGATTGAAAATAAGTATTTTGACCGATTCAACATACAGATTATATTTGTTGTCATCAAGAAAAATAATAATTTGAAACATTAATTAAAATTAGAGGTATCATAATGAAAAATTATAATAAACCACTGATAGTTATAACAGGCGCCAGTTCAGGCATAGGCGCAGCTGCAGCAAAACTTTTTTCTTCAAATGGTTTTCCTCTTTTATTGTTAGCCAGAAGAATAGAAAAAATAGAAGCGTTAAATCTTCCAGATACAGTTTGTAAAAAAGTTGATGTTACTGATATTGATTCACTTAAATCAGCAATTGCTGAAGCTGAAGAAGTTTATGGAAAAGCCGATGCAATAATAAACAATGCAGGAGTAATGCTTTTGGGTGATGTAACAACTCAGGATCCGGCGGAATGGAAAAAAATGTACGATGTTAATATTCTTGGTCTGCTAAATGGTATGCAGTCAGTTCTTCCGGGAATGAAAGAAAGAAACAGCGGAACTATTATTAATATCAGTTCAATTGCAGGAAGAAAAACTTTTCCTGATCACGCTGCATATTGCGGTACAAAATTCGGAGTTCACGCAATTACAGAAAATGTACGTCAGGAAGTTGCAAGTCATAACATACGACTGGTAACAATTGCTCCTGGAGCTGTTGAAACCGAACTTCTTTCGCATACAACCTCAGAAGAAATTAAAGGTAACTACGAAGCCTGGAAAAAAGAGATGGGCGGAGTTCTGAAAGCTGAAGATATTGCAAACGCAATCTGGTATGCTTATAATCAGCCTCAGGGGGTTAACATTAGAGAAGTTGTACTTGCGGCAACAAAACAGGAACCATAATATTTTTAAAATCAGGAAATTGTTTTACTACAGGCAGTTTCCTGGTTTCAATCTATACTATTATTTTTACGATAATTGATTATGTATAACAAAAACAAAACATAAAAGTGAAATCCACATCACTTTTATTTGTAATAAATTTTGTTATTTTTATGTGTTATTGAGATTGTAATCAGGATAGTATATGTATAAACCTTCTATTTCCAGCGTAAAAGTAAACGGTATTAACAATCCTGTAATTGTGCCCATTACTTCCGAAGCAAAACCGGAATTAACTTCCGAATTAATTGAAAAATGGCAAAAGATGATAAATCTGGTTGCACAAATTATTGGCGTGCCTGCCGGATTAATAATGAAAGTAACCAAAGAAGATATGGAAGTCTTTCTCAAAAGTGATGATGAAGATAATCCGTACGAAGAAAATGAAAAAGCTCCCCTTTTATCAGGGTTGTATTGCGAAACAGTTATTGGCAGCAATGATAAACTTCTGGTTCCGGATGCTCGTCTGGATGAAGACTGGAAAAATAACCCCGATGTAAAACTTGATATGATTTCTTATCTCGGACTCCCGATAAAATGGCCCGACAGCGAAGTTTTTGGAACTATTTGTGTTTTGGATTCAAAAACAAACAGTTATTCCGCTCTTTATGAAGATTTTCTGAAACAGGCAAAAACTATGCTTGAGCAGGATTTGGAACTTCTTACACAAAAAGAAATCATTGAAAATACTCTTTCCAAAAAAGAACTTGCGCTAAGAGAGATGAGTCACAGACTAAAAAATAATCTTAACTCTCTTCTTATTTTTCTGCGCTTAAAATCTGAGCGACTTAACAACAATGATACTGATGAACTGCTGCACGCACTTTCTGCGAGAATTCAGGTTCTGGTATCTATTCAGGAAACCATTCTTGGCGACGGAAACGAAAAAGAGATTAATCTGAAAGAATATCTTGGGGATGTTGCATACAAAATTCTTGAACTTTCCTCTGAGATGGATATAAAACTAAATCTTACCATAGATCCTATTGTGCTTAATGTTGACGAAGCATTGTTAACGCTTCAAATTATTCTGGAACTGATTTCCAATTCTGTAAAACACGCATTCAAAAAAATTGATGATAAAAGTATTGGTATAAAAATCAGCGACAATGATGAAAAAACATTTATTCTGGAATATGAGGATAATGGTCCGGGACTCGAAGATGATTTTGAATCCTGCAAAGATAAAACTCTTGGTCTGCAGTTGATAAGTGCATTTACAGAACAAATGTGCGGAAATCTGGAATATGAAAAAGGCGCTAACTACAAAATTAAGCTGACTTTGAGCAAAAAAGTTTATTGTAACTGATTTTTGTCAAATTTAAATTCAATTTTGTGAAAATTTCGTACTTTCCACAAATTACAATTATGTAGTTTTTTTATATTTTTGTTTGTAAAGCCCTTCTCATATTTAAGAATATCAGATAAAATGATGGAAAGATGCGCCCTTTTTTCATCTTGATGCGGTAAATTTTCTATGTAAACCCTCTTCATGCATATTAGGGATATCAGATCAAATGTACATAGCCGGTGCTATTGATGTTTTTTTGACAGTGGCGAAAAG